>HF993202.1:0-11181 GCA_000436795.1 Bacteroides sp. CAG:1076 | reverse complement strand
TTCGAACGTTCAGGCTTCAACCCGTCGGCCAGACGAATAATCATCGCTTCACCACCTCCAGCCGCTACGTGCAAGTCTTCATCGTAAGCCTGCGGAGCACGGAAACCGGTAGACCAGGTCAGACGTCCCTGGAGTTTATCCGATGGCTTCCACAACAAATTGACACGCGGACTGAATATAACATTATCTATCAGGTTATGCTTATCCAAACGGAAACCCGCCAAAAGCGTAAAATAGTTCATCTTCCACTCATTTTGAGCAAATCCACTGACAATTCGAACATATTGACGTAAGTCACGATTATACCCTGTCATCACATCATGCAGTGAGTTATAGTTATATTCAAGACCTCCAGTAAATGTTGCAGGCGAGAAAAGACAATCTTCCATATTGCCTACGTACATAGCTCCACCTACAGCAGTCAAATCCTTTGTCTTTCCATAAGCATTAGGATTTTTCCCGGCTCCATAATAACTATTACGGTCTATATGCTGCACAGAGCCATAGACTGATAATTTATGACGATATTCATTAAAAAAGACATCATAAGTCAGCCCTCCACTATTGATAATATGCTTGGTTTGTTCAGTAATATCCGTTTCGTGAGGCTGAAGATCAAATTTATTACCCCCACGGCGGAACTCATTCGTCGTATGATACTCCAGACTAATACGGCTGAACTGTGTAGGACGATAATAAGAACGTAACCCAAACGTATTCATATTCAATTTGCCAAGTTCCGAAAAGCCATCACCATCTGCATCATACGGATTACGGTTACGGTACGACTGATAGAGAGCGATGCCATACGAATTATCTGATGAAACAAGCGAAGCATTGGCTCCCATATATTGCTCCCAGACCTTTCCATTCAGGTTTGACATGGTAGAAGCCACCTGAAAAGAATTGCTCACAGGATCTTTCGTAATGATATTAATCGTTCCTCCTACCGCATTGGCGCCAAACAAAGCAGAACCGCCTCCTCGAACAACTTCTACACGTTCAATCATATTGGTAGGAATCTGCTCCAGACCGTAAACGCCCGAGAGAGCACTCATTACAGGACGACTGTTTATCAATATCTGCGAATAAGGGCCTTCCAGTCCGTTTATGCGTACTTGTGGAAAACCGCAATTCTGACAATTGTTTTCCACACGTAATCCAGACTGATAACTCAATGACTTCGCCAGATTGTTCGAATTGACAGCCTCAAACAGTTTATTACTCATTACATTCACAACGACCGGTGCTACCTTACGGCTTGTTTCATTTCTATTGGCTGAAACAACCACCTCATCTGTCATGATTGTTTCTTCTTCCATCACAAAATGTATGTCGACCGTGAAATCTTTACTTACCGTAACTTTCTTGGTCTGAGTATTGTATCCTATACTCTGCACTTTCAACGTATAATTTCCGGCAGGAATATTTTTAAAACGGAAATAGCCTTCAGCGTCAGTAACCGTTCCTTCTCCCGTTTCTACAATCAATACTGTAGCGTAAGGCAAACTATTTTCCGTACCTTTTTCTATCACGTGTCCGGCTATGATATTTCCTTCCTTCACCGGTTCGGTTGCTAAGCTCACCAAAGAACATAGCAATCCCATTATGAATAAAATATGTTTTATCATTTTATATTAATCTTTTCTTTTGTTACTTATTAACCTGTTCCGCCAAGACTTACCTGCGACATGAGATAAAGAAGTCTGGTTTGGACATAATTCAAGCCTTCCTCCGGCAAGCCTTCATTAAAGGCCATCCGAAGTAACTCACTTAAAATCAATCCAATTACAAAAAACAGGCACTAATTCGGTTTCCTATTTTTATTAAATCAAATGAAAAGATTAATGGGAGGTGCACGCAAATAAATCCCTTCCCCGTACAATGCCAGGGTATGGAATGCATTAAAATTAAAAGTTAATAAATAAAGTAGAGGAAAATCGGGACAGACTGATTCTGCCGTATGCCAGTCTAACGAAGTAAATGTAGACAAATAATGCAATGTGAGTGCTTGCCCGCCCGAATGAGAATGATGTTCAGTAAAAGGATGCGAATGGACTATAACAACCCCGTTCACCTCGTGTATATGGACATACAGTGTCGTAACCGTATAATATACCGCAAACAAGGTTAAAAGGCCCAACGCCCAAATGCGTATATGACGCGTTTTTACTTTCATCGGGCACAAAGATACGTGAAGTTATCATTTAAAAAAAATGAAATACCTTAAAACATATTATAACGATTTAAGCCATCCATAATACTTTGCACTTTTTCCATATAAAGACAGGAATCCGGAAAAAATTATAGTATATGGAATCTGACAAGATACACCCGTAAAGTCAAAGTAATGGAAACGGGCCTCTATAAAATAAAAAAAGCGATTGTTCGTATGAACACCGCCGATTTCCTAAAGAACCCCCATTTAAGGGTTCTTGCATCTTTTTCTCATCCAGTTGTTGTTTTGTTTGTTATCCTTCCTTTTCTTTTCTACCTTAAAGCAATCTTTCTAATCCTATTTCAACTAATTCCTGAAAACATTTACCTTTTTATCCTAATACCTTAAAATAAAAACCTAAAACTTAATACCTTAAATCTAATACCTTTTACTAAAATTGCTTTTTTACCTTAAATCTAATACCTTTTTTCAATTACCTTAAAATCTAGTCTAATACCTTTGTGTATCTTTATTATCTTTTAGTTTCACAACCACGATGCAAAGGTATGGCTTTCTATTTAATCGGCAATAAGATGGATGCTTTTTCTTCTATAATAGACGTTTTTCTTGATTTATATCATGGAACAATTTATTCATTCGTGTGCGACAACGAAAAGCATACACTACAAGGAGTTATTTATGTGTCAATTTAAGTATACGCTGGTTGCTGCTTCCCCGAAATTCCAGCTTCGGAGAATATAAAGATTGTTCAAAACGCCCGTCAACCAGTACATCAATATACGCCAATATCGGCTTGCGTTGCGGATCGGCCAGCAACTCTTCATAAGTATATCCCGTATAACACCAAATGTTCTGCTGCGTACGCTCACGGAATTCACGGACAAGAGAAAGAAACTCTTCGGGTGAATAAAACGGATCTCCTCCCGAAAAAGTAATTCCATCCAACAAAGGATTGGCATTGATTGCCGCTATCATTTCCTCTATTTTCTCCCGGGTAAGAGGTTGACCTGCCTGTGGATTCCACGATTCCGGATTATGACACCCCCGGCATCGGTGTGTACATCCTGACAAATATATGGAGAAACGTATACCGTCCCCATCGACTATCGTTTCGGAATATGTATATAAATAATGTAACATAATAAAATTCAGCCTTAATATTAACCACGATCCGAAATGAAAAAGGCTTTCCTACATACAGATATCTATTCCCCCAGGGAACTACTACACAATATCCGAATCTGTATGCAGAGAAAGCCTCTATTAAATAACAAACGAATGAATTAGCAGTGTTTTACTCTATCGCGTTCTTCTGCGCGCTTTGCCGAGTTCCAACTGTTTAAATCTCCGGTCAGATATCCGGTAATACGGCGCATGCGTAGAATATTTTCACTGTTGCAGATTGGACATTTATCGTAAATAACGCCTTTGTAGCCGCAGTTATGACAGGTATCTACCGGATGATTAATCGAACCATAACCGATACCTTCGTCATGCATCACCTTTACAATCTTGGCAATTGCTTTCACATTTTTCTGAGCCTCTCCGTCCAGTTCAACATAAGTAATGTGTCCTCCTCGCGTCAACGCATGGAAAGGAGCTTCACATTTTATCTTTTCTACGATACTGATGGGTTCTTTCACATCGACATGAAATGAATTCACATAATAATCGCGGTCGGTTACCCCTGGTATCACACCATATTTACGACGGTCCATACGAGTAAATCGTCCGGAAAGCCCTTCAGCAGGAGTAGCCAGTACTGAATAGTTCAAATGATACTTCTGCTTAAATTCTTCTACTACACGATTCATTTCTTCTACAGCTTCATACAATGTGTCCCATGCCTTCCGACAATGTCCGTGTCCTTGTCCGTACAGAGCTACCATGGCATTGTGACCGCCAATGAAACCAATACCCAATGTTCCCTGATTCAGTACGTCACCTACCTCATCGTTCGGATTCAGCTCACCGCCTCCTTTCCACACATTGTTACTCATCATGAACGGAAACTGCCGCGCCAGTGCTGTACGCTGATACTGATAGCGGGCATAGAGCTGCTCGGCTATGAAGACAGCCATATCGTGTACTGAATTGATAAATGTTTCTTTCGCCAGACGTTCTACGGTATCCTGTCCCTGATTCTCAGCTACACTTTCAGCCTTAATACGCGCCTCGATGGCAAGACGCGGCAGATTCATGGTAGTAAACGACAAGTTTCCACGTCCCAATGAAGTCTTTTCACCGTTCAGATTTTCGAATACACGTGTACGACATCCCATCGTCGCCAGTTCATAACGGTAGCGTTTCGGATCGCTTGCATCCCATTTTTCGTGACGATTGAAAGGTGTATCAAGGAACATGAAGTTCGGAAACAAAGCCTTGGCCGTTGTCCGACAAGCCTTCAGAAACAAATCAAAGTTTGGAGCTTCAAATTCAACTTTCCCATCCATAGCAGCTTCAAAGTCCTCCATCGCACGTTTATAGTCTGCTTCAGAATAAGATACTCCATCTTTTATTTTGAATATCTGAATTGGAAATACAGGAACCTCTCCACGTGTACCTAAGCCTTCGATGGTCGCTTTCAATAATTCTTCTATCACCATTCGTCCTTCAGCCGAAGTATCTGTTCCATAATTGATTGAGCTGAACACTACCTGATTTCCTCCACGCGAATGCATCGTGTTCAAGTTATGGATAAATCCTTCCATAGCCTGATGAGTATCCTTGCGTACCTGAGCATACGACTTACGTAAAATGTGTTCCAGTTCACCGGCCGTCAGTGTGACGCCTTGTCCGGCTGCTGCCGAAAGGAAACTTTTCTTTTCATCCTCTGTCGGAACAATAGAAGTAAAACACTGTTTGGATACAGTCAGTATCGCAGCCTCATCCAACTGTATATCTCTCATATCAAGATAAAAGGAAACAGACGATGCTACTGCTTTCTGAAAACTCTTGAGTACACCTTTTGCCATGAAAAAATCAAAAGCCGGAATCGCCTGTCCTCCATGCTGTTCATTCTGGTTGGTCTGGAAGATAATAGTTGCCAACGTTGCGTAACTCTGAATGGATTGCGGCGTACGGATACTTCCATTCTTTGTATGAAAACCACGTTCAAACAGGTCATCAAGATCATATTGAATACAAGTCGTTGTCTTGGTTGGATAATAATCCAGATCGTGAATGTGAATATCTCCCAACTGATGTGCTTCAGCATACTGCTTGGGCAAAAGGTATTTATACGTATAATCTTTGGTAATCTCCGAAGCAAAAGTCATCATCTGTCCCGCCGGAGTATGACTCGACATGTTAGCGTTGCTCAGATTTACATCATTCTTGTCGATAGCCACAATGCCATCCATAATGTGCTTCATCTGCGTTTTGCGATCGCGTTCTGTATTTCTCCACTGGCGATAAATGATATATTTCTTGGCAACCTCAGGCTGCACTTTCATCAATTCTGTTTCTACAAGGTCCTGAATCTCCTCAACTCCGATCGTCGGATTCTCAAAATGAGCAATAACACGCTGAGTAATTTCATCAATCAGCTCTTCCTGATGAGCCAGTCCTGTGGCATTAAAAGCTTTACTGATGGCATTTGTAATCTTTGAAGGCGAAAAGTTTTCCCGCTTCCCGTCACGCTTGATAATACAGATTTCAGTTAAATTCATACTGTTTGCTTTGAAAAGTTAATAAAAAGATTGGATTTGCTTTTCGTGGCAGGTCTTCTGACTGATCTCTCCCCGGCAGACACCTTCCCATTGTATTCAAACAATAGTGGCTTGCACATGCATTGCCTCCGGTTCATTAAGAATCACAGCAGCGGGTACTGTTGCCGATTTACACGACATTCCCTTTTGAAACGCTTATGTTACCTAACGAAAAGCTCTACAAAGATATATTTTCTGATCGAATAAATAAAAACGAACTAACAGATATTTTTCTAAATTGAGCAACTTTTAAAACACAAAACCAGTCTACAGATACATATAGAGCGTACAAACGGACAACTCTTATTTATATAAACTTTTCTATTTGGATAATTAGATTTATTTCTTATTACTCTAAACAAGGAATAATCTTTTTCTTGTTTTCGGGTTTCCTATTTGCAAAAATACAGATCGGAAACCCGAAAACGGTATAATGATTTATTGATTGACGGGCTCCAGTCCCATCTGCTTTGCCTTCTTAAGCATAAACTCAAAAGCAGCATCGTGTTCATTAGGAATAATCCCATCCAGAATAGCGTCCTTTATAGAGCTTTTCAGACTGCCGATTTCCCGACACGGCTGCAAGTTGAATACCTTCATAATCTCAGCACCATCTACCGGCGGCTGGAAATTACGGATACGATCCTTTTCCTCCAAGTCTTTCAGTTTCTGACGTACCAGTTTGAAATTGTCGAGAAAGCGTTGTTTGCGCACTTCATTCTTCGAAGTAATATCTGCTTCACACAGCAGCATCAAATCGTCAATATCATCGCCAGCCTCGAAAAGCAGTCGCCGAACAGCCGAATCGGTCACTTCTTCATCGGCTATCACAATAGGACGCATATGAAGACCGACCAGCTTTTGAACGTACTTCATCTTTTCATTCATAGGCAACTTCATCTTCCGGAAGATTTCAGGTATCATCTTTTCTCCGATGAAATTATGATTATGGAATGTCCATCCTACACGAGGATCCCAGCGTTTAGTGCGCGGCTTTCCAATGTCGTGCAACAAAGTAGCCCAGCGCAACCACAAATTATCGGTAACCTTTGCAATATTGTCTACCACTTCCAGAGTGTGATAGAAATTATCCTTATGCCCTCTTCCATTTCTGACTTCCACTCCCTGCAAAGCAACCAGTTCCGGGAAGATCAGTTCCAGCAGTCCGCAACGGTCTAAGTCAACGAAACCTTTCGAAGGTACAGGTGAAAGCAATATTTTATTCAATTCATCGGCAATGCGCTCCCGTGAAATAATCTTGATGCGCTCACGGTTACGGCTCAGGGCATCAAATGTTTCATCCTCTATAAAGAAATTCAACTGAGTAGCAAAGCGAATGCAGCGCATCATGCGTAAAGGATCGTCACTGAATGTTATATCCGGGTCAAGAGGAGTTCGTATGGTACGTTCCTTCAGGTCATCCAGACCGCCGAACGGGTCTACCAGCTCTCCAAAACGAGCTTTATTCAAACATACTGCCAATGCATTTATGGTAAAATCGCGGCGATTTTGATCATCTTCCAACGTTCCGTTTTCTACAACCGGCTTACGGCTATCATGGCTATACGATTCTTTTCGAGCTCCAACGAATTCAACTTCCACATCGTGATACTTCACCTGTGCAGTTCCAAAGTTCTTAAAGACAGAAACATGGGCACCACGTCCCAACTTCTTTCCGAACGCTTCGGCTATCTCAATTCCACTGCCTACTACTACCACATCTATGTCTTTCGACGGACGATTCAGGAATATATCACGCACGTAACCTCCTACCACGTAACATTCCAGTCCCAGTTCGTCAGCAGTTTCGGATATCAGATTGAATATTTTGCCTGTAAAGTGTTCTTTCAATTCCATGTTTATTACAAAATTAGCGTGCAAAATTACAAAAAAATGAAAAGCCTCGCAGGGAATAACTGATTTAATTGTATTTTTGTTCCGTAATAAACTGATTAATTATATGAAAAAGATAACTTTAGCAGCCGCAGCCCTGATTGTATTATTGTCAGGATGTAACAGTGACAGCAAAAACGCAGGAAAACTGTTCCAGCGCGCGGAACTGGCTTTTGCTGCGGGCGACTATAACCTTGCACGGTTACAGATAGACAGCATACGCACCTATTATCCCAAAGCTGTAGACGTACGGAAGGCGGGCATCCAGCTCATGCAGCAAATAGACTTGCAGGAACAACAGAAAACGCTAACTTATCTGGACAGCATGATGGTCGTCAAACAGGCAGAACTCGATTCTATAAAAGGCAATTTCGTGCTGGAAAAAGATACGGCTTATCAGGAAATAGGAAACTACTTCTATCCTACTCAAATTGTAGAAAAGAATATCGGACGTTCTTTCCTGCGTGCACAGGTTAACGAACTGGGGGAAATGTCACTCACCTCTATTTATTGTGCAGGAGGAAATATCCACCACACGGCTGTAAAAGTCAGCGCAGGCGATGACACATTTGCCGAAACACCAGCATCCAACGACAGCTATGAAACAACCGACCTGGGACGGGCCATCGAAAAAGCCGACTACAAGGTAGGCAATGATGGAGGAGTTGCAGCTTATATTGCCGCCAATCAGGACAAGAAAAGCCTCAAGTTGGAATTTATTGGCGACCGCAACTATAAGACAATTATGTATGCCAATGATATCAAGGCTATAACAGAGGTCAGCAATCTGGCACGTATCCTTGCCGGCATAGAAGAAATACGCAAAGAACAAAAAGAAGCAAACTTAAAAATTCAGTTTGTTACCCGAAAAATGGAAGAGGGAGAAGCCAAACAGAAATAGAGCTTCTGATAAAGTATCTCATAATCATAAAAAATAGTCATGTCAATACTCGAGTTCGGAGTTATAACATGACTATTTTTTGCCTCGGTCCTCTAAGCATGAAAAGGAAATTTCTTTCCCGAGCAAAAGACTATCTAATCTATTAAGAAACAGAGTCTTGAATTTCATCTACTAATCATAAGCTGAAAAGTAAAGCAACCTTCGTGAAAGGCGTGAAGGGCAAAAAGACCAATAAACACCTTTATTAAATAAAAGCGTCAGCATATCTCGTCAAATCTCTCCCGACGTTTTTTGAAAATTTGTACAAAAGTTTTTTGTTTTTGTACAAAAAAACGAGCAGGCAATTACAGAAAAAGAAAAACTTCACAGCACGTTTCACCGCATACCGCATCATCTCTTCTTATTTACCAGTTCTCCGAACAATCAGAATACTTACTTCGTATAAGACAAACATAGGAAAGGTTACCATCAATAATGTAACTACGTCGGAAGTAGGTGTAATAATAGCAGCAATGACAAGCGATATGATCAGTGCATGTTTCCGATATTTAGTCATAAACTCAGCCGTCAGAAAGCCAAGCTTAGCAAACAGCCATGCAAGAATAGGTATTTCAAACGTGATTCCCATCATCAAGCTTAGCATGGTAAGTGTATCGATATACGAATTAATCGTAATGGTGTTTTCTACTTCCGGACTCACCTGATAAAGGGCCAGAAAACGAAAGGTGAAAGGAAAAATCAGAAAATAACTAAACAATACGCCCAAGAGAAACAGAACATATCCCCAGGCTATAACCCGTACCGAATAACGTTTTTCATTTTCATACAATGCAGGCGAAACAAAACGGAAAAGCTGATAAAGAATATAAGGAGATGCCAGTATGATGCCCGCATAAAATGAAACGTTCATGTGCATGAGAAACTGCCCCGACAATTTGGTATTAATCAGGCGGACATGAAAGTCGTTCGCCTCAAGCCCGGACAGATGCAAGACATTTCCTATCCACTCGAAAAAGCGATAAACATAAAAGTCATTATCCTTTGGCATCAGGATTATATGGAAAAGTTCATCCTTAAAGAAAAAGGACAATAACATAAGCACAACAACCACACACGCAATTCGTATAAGTGTGGCTCTCAATTCATCCAAATGGTCCCAGAATGTCAGTTCCGATTCATTTTTTTGCTCCACGATAGTTACTTTTCCTTATTTTCCGGTTTATCCGTTTTTTCAGCAGAATCTTTCAGATTTTCTTCTACCCCATTCATTCCGTCTTTAAAGCTTTTCACTCCTTTGCCTAATCCCTTCATCAGTTCAGGAATCTTTTTACCTCCAAAAAGCAACAGTACTATCAAGGCTATGAAAAGTAATTCTTGCGTACCGATTCCCATAAATAATAACATGGTATTCATGTGTTTTAATTTAGTTTTAATAAAGCAGATGTGTTTCTTTACCAAACAAAGGTAAAGATTGTTTTTAACTTGTGCAAGCCACGGCAACCCACCCGTTACTTTTTCACACAAAATAGTTATAAAAAACATCATTTTGCTTAGGCTTGCCCGCTGAAAGGAAGCAAGCCTAAGACAGAATATCCTCCTTTTACCGATTCAAATCCGTTCTGCCACTTTATTCCAGTCTACCAATTTCCAGAAAGCCTCAACGAAGGCAGCCCGACGATTCCGGTAATCGATGTAATAAGCATGTTCCCATACATCTATCACCATCACAGGGCGTAATCCTTTTGTCAACGGATTGCCGGCATTCGATTCTGCAACAATTGAAAGCTTATGTTCCTTATCAGCAACCAGCCATACCCAGCCAGAACCAAATAATCCCAAAGCCGCTTTCGTAAACAGTTCCTTAAATGTGTCGACCGATCCAAAAGCTCTGCTTAACGCATCAGCCAGTTTCAACGGCATCTCGGTCTGTCCGCCAGTCAGGCTCTGAAAGAAAAAAGTATGATTCCATGTCTGTGCGGCATTGTTGTATATACCTCCGTCTGCCTTTGTCACGATCTCGTCCAAAGACATACTCTCATAAGGCGTCCCAGGTATCAGCTTGTTCAGATTATCTACATAAGTTTGCAGATGTTTACCATAATGAAATTCGAGTGTTTCCTTACTCATATACGGGGAAAGTGCGTCCATCCCGTAAGGTAACTGAGGCATTACATGTGTCATAATTTGTAGTATTTAGGTTAATCTATATAGATTCTGCTTTCGCATATACAAACTTAATTCTTATTTCTGAAAAAAAGAAGACTGAAGGCAAAGAAATATGTCCGACAAGCATAATCAGACAATTGATAACTCCTCATAGCAAAACACCACATCCAAATTTAAAAATAGTGAAATTTTTCCGTAATTAAGTCGAAAGCCCGCAGATTTGCCCACTTTTACGTAACGAAAGATTCGTTTTTACAAAAGAACTTTCCTATCTTTGTAGCGCAAGAAAAAAAAGAAATACACTTTTATAACATAACTTAAATAATAAGAAT
>HF993201.1 GCA_000436795.1 Bacteroides sp. CAG:1076 | reverse complement strand
GAGTTCCTGCGTGTGCTTGATGAGAGAAATTTTCCGATAGACGAATTGTTGTTATTTGGTTCTTCACGCAGTGCAGGACGAAAGTACACGTTCCGCGGAAAAGAAATCGAAGTGAAACTGCTGCAACACAATGACGACTTCAAAGGTGTCGACATTGCCTTTATTTCTGCGGGAGCAGGCACATCGAAAGAATTTGCCGAAACAATCACCAAATACGGTGCTGTAATGATAGACAATTCAAGTGCGTTCCGTATGGATGCAGACATTCCTTTGGTCGTACCCGAAGTAAATCCCGAAGACGCATTGAACCGTCCACGTGGTATCATCGCCAACCCGAACTGTACAACGATACAGATGGTAGTGGCACTGAAAGCTATCGAAAAACTGTCGCACATCAAGCGCGTACATGTTTCTACTTACCAGGCTGCCAGTGGTGCTGGTGCAGCTGCAATGGATGAATTATACGAACAGTATCGTCAGGTACTTGCCGGAGAGCCTGTAACCGTCGAAAAATTTGCTTACCAGCTTGCATTTAACCTGATTCCTCAAATTGACGTATTTACCGACAATGGTTATACCAAAGAGGAAATGAAAATGTATAACGAAACACGTAAAATCATGCACTCTGATGTTAAGGTCAGTGCAACTTGCGTACGTGTACCTGCACTCCGCTCACACTCAGAAAGCATCTGGATTGAAACAGAACGTCCGGTTTCTGTAGAAGAAGCACGCAAGGCGTTTGCCGAAGGAGAAGGACTGGTGCTGATGGATAACCCTGAAAAGAAGGAATACCCGATGCCGTTGTTCCTCGCCGGAAAAGATCCTGTATATGTAGGACGTATCCGTAAGGACTTGACAGACGAAAACGGTCTGACATTCTGGATTGTAGGCGACCAGATTAAGAAGGGAGCTGCACTGAATGCCGTACAGATTGCTGAATATCTGATTAAAGTAAAAAACATCGGATAAGTTTTTTCACGGACAGATACAAAAGAAATAAGGCAACCTGCATGCCCGGACAGAATTATTGCTGGGCGTCAGGTTGCCTTTTTTCTTATCTTAATACATTTTACACACATGCAATATACTTATCCATACGATTCTCCATTGGGAAAAATCATCCTTGCCAGTAACGGTACATGCCTTACCGGATTGTGGTTCGAAGGACAAAAGTATTTTGCCCGTACATTAGAAGCGGAACACGAAGAAAGAGATTTTCCCATTTTCCGTCAGACAGCCAGTTGGCTGAACACTTACTTTTCAGGAAAAAAGCCAGACTTCATGCCCGATCTGGAACTTCATGACACTCCGTTCCGCCTGGCGGTGTGGCATATCCTGCTACAAATTCCCTATGGCGAAGTCATTACCTATAAAGAAATTGCTCAGGAAATAGCCCGGCAGCGAAATTGCAAAAGCATGTCGGCACAGGCTATAGGAGGAGCCGTAGGTCATAACCCCATAAGCATCCTTATCCCTTGCCATCGCGTAGTAGGCAGTAACGGAAGTCTGACAGGCTATGCCGGAGGACTTTCCCGCAAAATAAGCCTGCTGAAACTGGAAGGAAAGTGTCTATAAACAATTATACCATACACACTTTCAGAGAGCATTTACTGTCGCCTATTATATTTTCATAACTATATTGGGCCTCTTCACGAGTAACAATTGGCTTTATATTGATTTGTGTATTGCGTTGATTTAATTTACTAATTTTCATCTATATTCCGGCTGTTGTTTCTGGAGACAGAAAATGCTCATTATTTCAGATTGTTATTCATAACTTTGGTTTCATTTATTATCATTTCAGTCCTTCATTCAAATATACTTCCAGATTAGTATACCCCTCGCTGCTCAATGCTACTTCCACTCCATCAGCCGAATCATACGGATTCAGTCCATGCTTTTTCTCCCAGATATCAGGCATACCGTCTCCGTCCGTATCCAGACGTTCTTCAGGCTTTACCCCACCATCCGAGAGTTTCACCCATGGAGAGTCTTCCCCTTGCAGCATGACATCTTTCGGTGTGTCTATGATGCCTGGCATGCGATCGGCATTCTTACCTATACTACCGGAATAAGCAGCCGTTCCACTACGTGTTTCATTTACAATCCGTTCGTCTATCTTATCCCTCCATTTGGAACAACCAGCAGAAGCCAGAACCTTATCATAGGCTTCAAGAGCTGTATGCGTAGTAACCAATCCCGTTTCCAAGGGAGTTTTCAGGCGGATCGTATCACGTGTAACAGCAGAAAAGTACCCATCAGCACTTGCCGTATCAAGCTGTTCGTATACCCCTTTCGTCCAGTTGTCTGCCGTAACTTCAGGACATCCTTCCACCACATTGCCATCTACATAAAACTTTCCCCATACATGCAGCATCGGATGCCATCTGTTGGGTTCACCTTTACTGTTATGGCAATATTTCTCCGAACGTACTCCTGCCGCAACAATCCGGTATCGTACTTTATTATGAGGAGTAGCAGGACCGGGCTTATAATAATTGTTCACAATATTCACCTTCATGCCTTCAGCCCCGTAACATCCGTTCCCGGCCCAGTTATAATATACATTATTACGCACATCCACATACTCCCGGGTCTGAGTTCCCGGACGAGGTCCCAGACGAGGAACGCGACTGACATGATGTGCCATCAGATTATGATGAAACGAAGCATGGTCGCCTCCCACTATTCCTCCATATCCGTGTGCACCTTTGACATGCCCTCCATGATTCAGGCTCTCGGATATGATACACCACTGAACAGTTGTATTCTCATTACCATATATAGAGCAGGTTTCATCTACCGACCAACTGATGGAGCAATGGTCTATGATAATATTCTTCTGGTCCGTACCTCCAAGTCCGTCCGGCTCTCCTTTGACTTCGTTTCCTACTCTCAAACGCAAATAACGCATAATTACATGATTAGCCTTTACGGTTATCGGATAACGTGCAATACAGATTCCTTGCCCCGGAGCCGTCTGTCCGGCAAGAGTCAGACTATCTTGTTTGATTCTCAGCGGGCTGTTCAGAAAAATAGTACCTGCCACATCGAAAACCACAGTACGTGCCCCTTTCTGATTGACAGCATAACGCAAAGTTCCTTCCTGCTCTCCATCTTGAAGAGTCGTTACATGATAAACCTTTCCACCTCTTCCTCCTACAGTATATCTGCCAAATCCTTCAGCTCCCGGAAAAGCCGGCAGTTTACCTTCTGTAGCAGTCCAGTCAGCGGCCTGCCCTGCCGAAAAAGCGAGCAGCAAGCCTAATGAAGCAAGCGTAAATTTCATAGTCATACGATTTATTATTGTGTTTTCACACGACAAAAGTAAGAGAAGCAAACAAGAATGACGTGCACTATTTTAGTAAACAACGTGCACTATTTAGGCAATAGGCCAATTGGAACAAATAATACACTCAAACGCCATCGGCAGTAAAGTGCCCCATCACCCTACAGCCAATGGTGTAATGCACAATCTTCAGGCAAGTTATTATTTCTGCTGTTCCTTTACGATATCCTGCACCAGACTATGCAAATTAAACCAAAACTGCAACTGCCTTGTAATCCCATAAACTTGTCAACCCAAGAACAAGAGATACTTCTTTTTTATTTTTCCGTATTTTTCTCTTTATATTCGGAAGGCGTACAGCCCATGGCAGCCTTAAAAACACGACTAAAATACTGAGGAGAGGAAAATCCACACATGTACGCAACTTCCGATACTGCATATTGTCCCGAGTCGAGCAACTGTACCGAACGTTTCACACGCATGTCTTTCACAAAATCGATGGGAGAAACCCCCAGTATCGACTTTATCTTCCGGTAAAACATAGAACGCCCCATACCCATCGAATCGGCAAGATCTTCTATCTTGAAATCAGGATTGTTCAAGTTCTCCTCTACACGCTGTATGATGTTCTTAATAAACTCCTCATCGAAACGGGTAATCTGTGGCAATGACGGCGACAAGTCTTCCAGCTTACATTCCGGCTTCTTGCCTGCTTCTGCTTCCTCCATACCTGCCGGAGTATTACCTGAAAGCAGAAAATCCTTCAAGCGGGTACGCTGCTGCAATACAGACTTAATCCGTGCACAAAGATACGCAGCACTGAACGGTTTGGTAATATACCCGTCGGCACCATATTCCAGCCCCTTGATACGATCTTCAAGCGAAGCCTTTGCCGACAAAATAATAACCGGAATATGACAAATATCATGGTTATTTTTTACAGCATTCAGCAGTTCGATACCATCCATTTCAGGCATCATAACGTCACTGACCACGATATCCGGCATTTCTGCCATAATCTTTTCCAGTCCGGCACGACCGTCAGGCGCTTCCAGTACCCGATATTCCCTTTGCAGGATATGCACCACAAAACGCCTCAACTCCTCATTGTCTTCCACAACCAGCACCGTAATATCTTTCTGTGCTTCACCTTCTTCCTCACCTTCCGTTTCAGACTGTACGTTACGCGTACCATCGTCCAAAATAAATTCTACATTCTGGTCGCGGTGATAAACCTCTGCATTCAAGGGGAGGCAGACACTAAACGTACTTCCCTGCCCCAATGCAGTATCCACCTCTATTTTTCCGTGCATGATATCCACCAGATTGCGGACCAGTGAAAGCCCGATACCCGTTGATACCGACGAACGTTCGCTGCCGAAGGTCTCGAAACGGTCGAATAGCTTACTCAGCTTACCAATATCTATACCTTTCCCTTCGTCTTTCACCCGTATCTGTACATAGTCGGGCAGCAACGCTACAGTAAGTGAAATAGACTTTCCTTTAGGCGTATACTTGAATGCATTCGAAAGCAAATTGAATACAATTTTCTCAAACTTATCCACATCCGTATATACCTTCACTTCCTCCTGTGGAGCCACAAAGCTGAAATCAATTTCCGACTGATGAGCCATGGCTGTAAAGTTTTCGTATATCTTCCGTGCCAGAGCAACGATATCCACCTGCTCGATATACAGTTTCATTTTATTATTCTGTATTTTGCGGAAATCGAGCAACTGATTGATAAGCTGCAACATACGTTCCGTATTTCGTTTGGCAACCTGCATATTCTCTTTACCTTCCTCCGAAAGTTTTTCCCGTTCTATAACCTCCTCAATCGGTCCTTCAATCAGCGTAAGCGGCGTACGAAGCTCATGCGATATATCGGTAAAGAAACGTAATTTCATTTGAGTAAGCTGCTTTTCGAATCCAATCTTCTTCCGCAACCCCCAAATGTAGACGATAATGCCCGATACCACAGCCAGAGCCAACAGGAAAGAAGCAATATAAATCACCCACGCCCATCCGGTTTCCCAAAACGTAGGTTCAACATGAATATGCAGCACACTCACATTGTCCGTCCATACACCGTCACTGTTACTGGACTTCACTTCCAGGTCAAAATCGCCTGCCGACAAGTTTACCAGACTGACCGAATGGTTCTTGCCGATATAAATCCAGTCGCTGCCTAAATTTTTTATACGATAAGCATACTCCAGATAAGACGGTTTCGTGAAATCGAGCGCAGCAAAGGAAACGGTAATATTCCGTTCGTCAGCCTCCAGTGTAATCGAATCATTCATCAGTGAATTGATGACAGAAATCCCTCCACGACGTTGTACGCTCAATCCGGTAAATGCAATATTCGGTACATATGTACTCTTCTTCAATTCATTCAGGTTGATACGCAAAGCTCCTTCATTGCATCCCACATACATATTGCCCGAACGGTCCACCACCGGAGGAACTTCAGACAGAATAAGGTTTGAATTGACATTAAAGTGATTATACACCTCGAAATCAGGATGTGCCGGAGAAAACTTACAAATAATGTTCTCGAAGGTAATCCATAACCTCTTTTTATTATCTTCCACCATGGCAAAGGCAATGTCCGAAGGAAGACCGTTTATCTTGTTATAATGGAAAAAATCAATTTTATCCGACAGAAGCCCGTCGAGCGGCACCCGACTGATACCTCCGCTGCACGTAGTGATATACACTTCCCCGGCCGATGTTTCCATTACATGCATCACATCATTATCACTCAGGCTGTTTTCACGGTTTGCCTCACAATAGTTCAGATAAAAGCGAATATCCTCGGGGTTGCTGAACCGTGAAGAGAATGAAATCAGTCCGTCGGTTGTACCTACCAGCGTAACATCATTCGAAAGCGGACAAATGCTGCGCACACGCATGCATTTACCCTGCGGATAATTTTTCTTCAGCCTGTTGGCTACATTCATAAAATGCAAGTCATCCGGACTGCCTGTGGCAAGATTCAATCCACCTCCATAGGTTCCTACCCAGATATGTCCGAATCGGTCCTGTGCTATCGAGTACACAGCATTACTATTTATCCCGTCCGGATTATTCTGCTCTACCCGATACTGTTTCAGTGCATATCCTCCAGCGGCAGGCTTTCCCACAAACAAGCCGTGTCCGCGACTCCCTATCCAGAAGTTTCCCCGGTTATCTTCAAAGAAAGCATAGACATTGGCTCCAAACACAACCGAGCGGTCTTTTACAATTCGCCCTTTACTGTCCAGATTGCCGCAATAGTCAAGATACTTGTCGTAAACTTCCACTATTCCATCTTTCCTTGCCATCCATACCCGTTCGTGTGAATCGATATAAAGTCCTCTAACTTCCGTACTGGACGCTCCAATATATTCAAAATTTGTATTCGGGAAAGTAATCCGGTCTACGCCTCCTCCCTGTGCCAGCCACACATTCTTATGATTATCTACATAAAAACCGCGGTTAATCCCTTCATACATACTTCTGGCAGCTTCCGTCAGCACATAGCTCTGCTGAAACTTATTTTGCTTCGGATTATAATAACAGAAAAAGCCATCAGTCGGAAAAGCCCAGATATGTCCGTATTCATCTTCGTGAATAAAACTGAATCCCAGTTCTCCATCCCGGCGACGAGGGTAATCGAGAAATGCAGCCTGCATACCTTTTTTATCTATCCTGACGATATGTTCCCGGCCATTCTGCATCCAGATATTTCCTTTGGAATCCTGAAAAATACAAGAAGGCTGAAAGTCTTCCTGTCCTTTGCCAAGTATAAAATGTGTAACCTGCTTTTTCTGTGGATCGTACATAACCAATCCCCGCTTGCAGACTACTCCCAGCCGTCCGTCGGCAAGCGGAAAGAGCTGACAGATACTTTCCGCCTCATCAGGCAGGACAACAGGACGAAGCCCACTTCCGTCTACATACTCCATGAGTCTGCCGGACGTACCGGCTATAAAGAAACTCTTTCCGGCACTTGCAGCATAACGGTAAACCTCATCTCCTTTCAGAGATTTATTGCCATAAACAAAGTATCCTTTATCCGTCAGTACCCACTCTCTTTTCTGTGTATCAAGTGCTACCTTATAGACTGTACGGCGTGAAGATGAAGCAGCCGGGAAATAAACGAGTCCACCTTTTTCCTTATATCTATAACAATCTATCCGCCACAGATCTCCGTTATCGCTCGTAACCCACAGCGTACCGTTCGACAAGGCAAAAATATCCGATGCCGCAGTACACAGCTTTACGTCGGGATGATAGGCGAAGACATCCTCAAAACATTCTTTACGGGTATCAAACAAGTATATTCGCCGGTCGTAACTCTGGCAAACCAGCATTTCATTTCCTGCAAGAACCAGATTTACCAGACGGTTGTATTGCAACTTGACTCTGTCCGTTGGATACGACTTATAGTTCTTAAAGGTATATCCGTCAAACTTTTCCAGTCCGTTCCACGTTGCCATCCACAGATACCCCTTCTCATCCTGTAAGATACTCTGCACTGTATTCTGCGACATACCGTCCTTTACCGAATAGTGCTTCACATTGATAAGTCCCTGTGCAGCCGCCGGAAAAAAGCCAAGCAGTATATACGATATAATCAAATATAAAGTGTTTCTCATACAAACTCCTGTCGTTTTTACGCAGGGACAAAGTTATAAGAAAGTTTATAACTAAAAAATGAATTTGCCATATTACATTAAACGTTTATTCTGAGAAGCTACACAAAGCATTAAGATGACTTGCCGATCCTTCAAAGCCAGCATAATCGAAATGGTCTGAGAGGTTCAGACGATAGCCCTATACACACAAAAAGCGTGCAGCTCAACGAGTTGCACGCTTTTATTTATCGTTTATTATTTATCTGAATCATTTGACAGATTAGGGTTGAGCAACGGTAACCTCATCATCTGTAAACGGCTCCCAACCACTTACACTGGGATCGCCAAACTGAACAGGCTTCAACGGGTTCAGCGGATCGATATTCTCGGGAGTCAGCTCAGCCTTGTAATTGTAACATTTACCTTCTTCCCATGCTGTAGTAGGCAGTGTCACGGTATGATCGGCTGTCAGCGATAATCCACCGGTAACTGTTACTTTAAATGAAACCGACAGCCCTACTGAAAATGTTTGAGGCATCACAATCACTTCTGTACTCGATTTTGCATCGCTCTTGGTTACCTCTTCCGCAACCGTCAGATCATAATCTTTCGTACCGCTCGGAGAACCCCACGATCCGGTAGAACCGCTGTTGGTATAATTACCCGTATCGGGCACCTGATTGATCTTTAAGTCGGAGATAGCAATATTCACATTATTCAGCGTAGTAGAGAATGTGAACTTTATTTTAGACAACACATGACGGAAAGAAAACTGGACAGTTTCCGGTTCCGATGAAGTATTGACTTCCGATACCGTTTTTACAGCAGATACCAAAAGGTCAGTTGCTCCGTCGGCAACAAAGTTTGTAAAGTTCACACCGTTTGCTGTCGCCGAAGCCGTAGCTCCTTCCGGTGCATACGCTTGGAAAGTATAAGTCTTTCCGTTCGTCCAATACTGGGTATTATCGTAAGTCCAGGAACCTTTGCTGCCGCTCACCTTTTCATCATTGAATACATTTGTATAGTTGCCGTCGTATCCACCAAATACCTTAAAATGATTGATGTTTTCTGTTGTGATATCCGCTCTTACACTTTTATTTACAAAAGCATCAAACCCGATAGCTTTGTTACTGCCTGCCACTTCAAGCACCTCATTCTGTGTACAGCTCGACAACGTTACTACAGTTACCCCCAATAAAAATAAACTTTTTCTCATCTTAAAAAAATTAAATGTTTAAATTAAAAAATATATTACTGTTCTATTGCTATTCAATAAACTATCCGACCGTTATCCTAACGGCAGAGGTATATCCATATAATCTCCCCATCCATCTACCGTGACGTCGAATCCGCCGGAACCTGCCATGCCGTCCTCATCGTCTACTTCGATTCCGTCTACCGTAATGACACCGCCACGAGGCTGAGCATTCACCTGGTCGGTCACGTCAAACTCATAATTCAGTACCTTTCCGTTATTCAGTCGGACTTCAAGGTTAAGCGTATAATACGCCGGAGTACCATCGGCACGCGTGTAATGGTCGCCCGGATAGTTCGGTACACCGAAACACTTCATGCACACATCCGCCCCGAAATCAGTCTGACTGCAATCGAAAAGGATAGTAGCCGTTTCACTTCCTGTGCGTCCGTCGTTCAAATAAACTTTTTCCGCCATACCAGCCAGTGCTCCACGGGTAAGTGCCACGTATTTCAATCCCTTCGAAAATTTATACCGTATCAGATAGGTATAAGTCAGCGGATGCATTGTCACAGGAAGTTCCACTTTCTCGAGTGTCTTTTCGCCGGTACATTCCTCCATGTAATACGCATAGAGCTGGTCGGGCTGATTGATAGTACGTTCACCTTTATGCAACGCTCCCAGACTGGCACGAGAAAGTGTACGTGTAGTAGCCGTTGCCGATGTGGAAGCCGACAGCCCGTCGAATACGATGTATTCCGTATCGTTATTATACAGCAAAACGGCATGTTTTCCCTCACGCACTGGCAACTTTCCTCCTTCGGCAGGAAGATTCAATTCTCCGTAATAGTCATCGCTGCCATACGCTATGGCTTTAATACCTCCGGCTTTATCGGGACGGAGGGCATCGTAGGTATAACGAAATTCATCGAGCCACGACTCTTTCCAGTTATAACCGTATGTACGCTCCCAATCTTGCGTCCAAGTGGATACTGCGTATAGCTTTACCGCCAAACTATGATCATCGTGATGATAGCACAAGTCTTTCCGGCAACCGGTACATACTACCAGAAGCAGGGCGACGACACAATACATCATCGTCGCGGTTCTCATGCGTTACCTCCCTTCTTTTCAAAGCATCGTCCGATGTGCCATACCCATGCGAATTTCAACTTCAACGGGCCGATGTAATTAATCTTGCTGGTCTGCTGATAGACATAATCTTTATCCACCGGCAGATATTCGTCGTAAGTGGTATTCAGATATCCTATGCCAACGCCAGCCTCGAACGAAAAATAGTTGCCTACCGGAAACTGGTAGCCGTAGCTTACTCCGGCAAACTTACCTTCGCCTCTGTAACCGCGTCCTCCGTTCTGCAAATCGTACCAGCCACCACCTGCAAACAAACCGACGTAATGTCCTTTCCGGCGTTCCGGAGCCTGAAACCAATAACGCGCCTCAGGACTGATAAAGGCAAGGTGATAATATTTGTGGCGACCTGCGTTGCTCCAGCTTGCCAAAGCTCCTTCCAGCCCAACAGACCAATGCTTGCTGATGCGATACTCTATTTCGAGCGAGGGTGTCAGCAAGGCATCATACAGCAGGTTTGTCTTGACAGACCAAGGAGTGAAACGGCGGTTAAAAATATCTTCTTCCAAAGAAGTAGCAAACGCCCGTTTTTCAGACACGGGATGAGATAGAATGACAGTTCCCTTACTCAGGTTTACAGAGTCGGAAGTTACCCGGGCTTGCAAAGGCAATGTCAGGAAAGTAATCAATATACCAATCCAGACAAACAATTTTGTCATAAAAATTTGTATTACCTGACACACAGACACCCGAATCAAAAAAAATGTTTTCTCTATCTGAATTGCTGTATCTTCTGCTCTCAAAGAATACCCCCTCATAAAATTAAACTCTCTTTTTTCGAAGCCTTATCAATACATACAATAACAAACTGCATATCAAAAAAACGAAATTCTCTCTTTTTCTTCATTAATAATAATTGCATAAAAATTCAAACACACGACTATTTACTTCAATAAATAGTTATAAACATGCATATATAACAAAGCAAACCTCTTTTTGTTTTCAGAAATTTTGTACAAATAATTATATTTTTTGCACAAAGAGTTCAGTATAAACGATAAAGCTTCCGATGCAGACCATATTATCGGTCTCATTTTCCGGCTCTTCCTATTAAAAAGTGTGAAGAGAACATGAAAACCGCTGCAATCGGTATTTTTCAACGCAAGGCAAGAAACGGAGATTACATTTTTTTATACCTTTGCTCTGGTAAGCATGACTGATAATAAAAACAAGCATATCTACACAATGAAAAAACTGATTGCATTATTCTGCCTGCTGGCTTTCGTCATCGGAGTGCAGGCACAGCGCAAGGTCAGCCTGCAGGATGTGGCACAAGGTACCTATCGTGCACAAAACATCTACGGCATCAAGCCGATGCTGGACGGTGAGTTTTATACGCAAATAAGTGCTGACAAGAAGCGTATCGTGAAATACTCGTTCAAGACGGGTAAAGAGGTTGGAACGGTGTTCGACGTAGCCACGGCAAGAGATTGTCCGGTCAAGACGTTCGACGACTACATCATGTCGCCCGATGAGAAGCTGATTCTAATCCAGACGGCAACAAAACCTATCTACCGCCATTCGTTTACTGCCGAATATTACATCTTTAATGTAAGAAACAACAAGATGGAACCGCTTTCGAAAAACGGACCGCAGCAGGTGCCGCTTTTCTCGCCCGACGGATTTCAGGTGGCTTTCGTCCGCAACAACAATATTTTTCTGGTCAAGCTGCTGTTTGGCAACAGTGAATCGCAGGTCACCAAGGATGGCGAATATAATAAGGTGCTGAACGGTATTCCCGACTGGGTGTACGAGGAAGAGTTTTCTTTCAACCGTGCGTTCGACTTCAGTGCCGACAGCAAGATGATTGCGTATATCCGCTTCGACGAGAGTCAGGTGCCGATGTACAGCTTCCCGTGGTACAAGGGTATGGCGCCCGAAAAGAGCCAGTATGCCACTTATCCGGGAGTGTACGAATATAAGTACCCGAAGGCAGGAGAAGTCAACTCGAAGGTTACCGTACACACGTACGACATCAAGAGTCACGTTACCCGCAAGATGGATCTGCCGCTGGATTCCGACGGATATATCCCGCGCATCAAGTTTACGTCCGACCCTGAAAAACTTGCCATCATGACACTGAACCGCCATCAGAACCGTTTTGACATCTACATGGCCAATCCGAGAAGTGCGCTGTGCAAGCTCGCCATCCGCGACGAAGCCGAACAGTACATCAAGGAACAGGCTTATTCTGACATTG
>HF993200.1 GCA_000436795.1 Bacteroides sp. CAG:1076 | reverse complement strand
CGACCATTGAAAAAACCGCTTCGTTCTATGCCCCATAAATCCTGTACATTCACTTCAAGCAAAGATGCTATTTTTATCAAAGTTTCCAAATCTGGCTGAGAAGAATTGGTACACCACTTAGACACAGTTGAAGGGTTGATTCCTAACTGTTCACTCAACCATTTATTGGTACGTTTCTTTTCAACAAGAACCAATTTCAGTCTATTTATATCTTGCATAAAGTCATTTTTATTATTATGAGTGCAATTTAGTGAAAATTTTTCATGCGCTAAAGAGAAAATGATGTTTATTTAGTTACTACACTTTATTACTTCTCTCCCATCAACCTCTTCACCACCTCCACATCCGCCGGCAGCCAGTCTACAGAACCGAGTTCCTCCCGGCTCAGCCAGGCAGCGTTTTCGTGTTCCTTCAGCACCAGATGGCCGGAACGGACGGAACACAGAAAGCAATGCATCGTGAGATGAAAGGCAGGGTAATCACATTCTACTGTGGTGAGGAACGAATCGACACTGATTTCCGTGTCCAGCTCTTCCCGTATCTCGCGTTTCAAGGCTTCCTCCCGGCTCTCGCCTGCTTCGATCTTTCCGCCGGGAAATTCCCAGTAATCCTTGAACTCGCCATAGCCTCGCTGGGTGGCAAAATACTTTTCCTCGCGACAAATTACTGCCGCTACAACCTCTATCTGCTTCATCTTATTCTGTAAACTTTTTTTCTTCAAAATTCAATACTTTCTCCTTCCCGACTGATGCACCAGAAAGGGATATTCTTGGCATCTGCAAACTCTTTCATCCGCCAAGCCGACTCGAATCCGCTCGCCACAAAGTGCATGGGAGCCAGTAATCCTACCCGAAACGTGTCGATAAACTGGCGGGCGCCACGGGTATAGCCGTTGCCGATGCGGCCGTCCACCGGAAACATGGCCACACTGAAACTGTCCGTTATTTTCCGGATGTCTTTCAGTTCTCCTAAAAAGCGCTTCTCTTCTTTTTCAGGATTCACATCGATGCCGAACTCGGCACTGTAGACCAGCCCGCCCCGATAATCGTCGGTCAGGAAACGGGCGTACCAGTTATTCAGGTCACCTGCATGGAATATCCGCTTGCCGTCGGTTTCTACAATCCAAGACACGCCGCTGTCGTTACTTCCGGTTGCTGTTACGTGCAGCAGTCCGTCGCTCCACGTGGCACCTTTGGCGAGCCAGACATCGGCTTCTTCCTTCTGTGCACGGCGGTGCTTCAGAATGTCTTTCGAGAGGATATAAACGATGTCGGGCTTCGTATGCCGCCACGAAAAGATTTCCCGGTTGAAATGGTCTTCGTGGAAATGGCTGGAAAACACGTACACGGGTTTCGGGGTTCTGAGCAGTTGCGGCACAATGCCCGACGGATCCATCCAGTAATCGAATATCAGGATGCACCGCTCTGTCTCGAGGGCAAAGCCGCTGTGAAAGATATATGTCAGTTTCATGTATCGAAGTCTGTTTTAAATTCCGTTTCTCTGTGAAGTTAATGCGAATATAGCAATTTTATCGGTGGCAAAAGAGAAAACCGACTTCCAACAAAAGTAAACACTCTTAAAAAAACGCTTAAAAAGTGTTCTATAAGTACTGACGTGTTACAACGAACCGATATTATTTTTAATTTTAGAATCGATAGCAAAAGAAACATAGGCAAAAACAAATTAGATGAGATATGAAAAAAAGTATTATTTTGTTTGCAACACTGATGGCTGTATGCTTCTCCCAAGGCATACACGCACAGCATACGGCATCTTACAGAAATTATGTGGAGGTGGTAGAGGACAATGACCCGTCGAAAATATTAGACAAAATTTCAATCTATCCGCCTGTATTCGGTACGCTTCCCGGAGGAGAAGGGAAACGGGTAAAGATAAAAATATCGAACAACGGAGAAAAAACGCTCAAAAAATCGTTCTTTTATGTATATTACAAGAACAAGAGAGTAAGCAAGGTATTGCTGCCCGACCTTAAACAAAACGGAAGTTATGAGTTCTGTGTAAATATTCATGGTAAAATGGAACGTAACTATAAACAGTATATCTCGTTTAAGATCAAAAGAAAAAAGGTTTTCAAGACTTACAAACTTTCATTGCCTTTGGGACAGAAAGTATATTGACTTTTTGTCATTTTGACAAATCCGTTGCATGAGAATCGCTTGTTTTGCACGAAAGGAGGATATGCTGACTTTTGTGGAATTCTGATGCAACGGAGTGATGGCAAAAAGCTGGTAAAGCGAAAGGGATGCTGACAGATATTTCTGTAGTAAGGGAGTCGCGTTTCTTACGGAGAGGAATGGTAATGTTCTTCCTACTTTCTGCAAAATGGCGGGAAGCTGCCGCAAAAGGCATTCTGGAAGCTGAAGAGGTAATATTGGCTTCAATGAAAGAAAATTCTTAACAAAATACGGCCTTTTTCTGAAAACGTCTTGACGTTTTTATTTTTTCCCAGCATATCTTTCCCAATTTCCCTGCGGAAATTGTCCAACTTTCCTGCATCTTTTTTGTCCTTTTTTGGATATTTAAAGCTGTTTCTTTAATATTCGGACATGCAAGAAGGGCAAAAAAAGAGCTTTATCGGGGAAATTTACGGCTAAATGGGATGTTTTATTTCAATGTTCCGTAAGATATTTGCACAAAATTCAGTCAAGAAGAAAGTAAAAGAGTCCAATAAGCGACAAATGGTTTTTAGTGAAAGCAAATTATCATAACGGTTGGACGCATAGATAAATCAGCCCGCCTGCCAGCAAAACTGCAATTATAATAATGGCAAACAGCAGTTTTCCGCGAAAGAAATATTCCTGTTCCCATTCTTTTCTCGCTTTTGTTTCGGCGTGAATCTGTTCCAACTGTTCGAGGGAAACATCCGACGTAGGGCGATGCTTGCCGGTCAGTTTCAACAGGTTGTAGCGTGTTTCGTCCATGCGTTTCTTTCCGGCTTTCCGAAGCTCGCGGTTCTCTTTGTCGCGCCGCATCATGTCATTTATGCATCCTAAGGTTCCCATGGCAACTTACTTTGAGTGGTTTGCTTAAAGATAAGTCTTTCTGATTGCTTTTCCAAAAAGGCAAGCACCTATTTTATATAGATTAACGTAGAAAGCAGGCTCAGCGCATTTTCTTGAGAATGTTCTTTCTGGCAACTTTCAGGGCGGGACTTAACGACGATGCTTCCTCCAGCATCTCAAGTGCAGAACGGAATTCTGCCAGAAGTTCAGGATACAGTTGGCACTGAAGATAGGAAAGTTTCATGCACAAGGCTCTGATTCCTGCCGGACTGCCCGATGAAGTCATCCGGCTCATACAGAAATCCAGGAAGTCGGTACGGAGATTTTCTTCACGGAACGGCTGCGCTGCAAGCAATGTGAGCAGCAGCCGGCATTTGGTTTCGCTGGGTGTATGCATGGCTTCTTGCATCAGTTCGTTACATTTCGGGTACAGCCATCGTTGATGTGCCGGGGCGAGATGGGTAAACAGCCATGCGGCATTGTCCGAAACTCGTTTATCGGCATCGAACATGAGCTTGTAGAGCTGTTCCGTCAGCGAATGGTTTTCACAGCATTGAATCATGTGACACAGCTCACGGATGTCGTTTTCGTGTATCCTGCCGAGTAATTTGCTACGCAAGTCGCAGGAATAATCTGACAGGGCCATTGCTTACATGCATTTCTTTATCGCCTTGCGGCAGCGGTTCAGTATTTTCTCTCCGGCCGGACGCTGGCGGGTTCCTCCCAGTTCGATGGCGGACACGACCTTGAATCCGGTCCATTTCAGGATAGCTCGCAATGCCTTGATGGTTCCCCGGCTCTGACTGAAAAGGATATTGAACGGGAAAGAGGTGGTGCAGGTGCTAACCAGAATGGCTTTTTTCCCTTTATGCAGGGGAAGAGGCAGCCCGTGGGAGCTCTCTCCTATCAGGCCGTAGACGATGCGGTCGAATATGATTTTCAACTGCCCGGGCATGTTTCCCCAGTAACACGGTGCTCCTACAACCAGCACGTCGCAGCGGTCAATGGCGGAGAGTACCTGCTGGGCTCCGTCTTCGGGCAGTACGCAGCGGCGAGTCTTGCGGCAGGTCATGCAGCCGGTACAAGGCTTTACCTGCAACTGGGAAACAAATACAGTGGTTACTTCGGCTCCGTTGTGTTCGGCTTCTTCCCGAATGGCCTCCAGCATAGCAGAGATATTGCCGTGCCTGCGCGGGCTTCCGTTGATAATCAGTACATTCATAAAGAGTGAGTTTTACTTTTCGGACTACGGGGTATCAGGCATTCATGGCACGCAACGCCTTGCACAACTGATCGGGGCAGGAAGTGCTTTTACTTCCACAGTGAATACCTTCCAGACGGCTGATAACGTCGTCTACCTTCATTCCCTTGACCAGCGAACAGATGCCTTTCAGGTTTCCGTTGCAGCCTCCGGTAAAATGTACGTCATTAATGATGCCGTTTTCTACTTCTACCTCGATATTGCTGCTGCATGTGCCTTGTGTTCTGTAATTAATCTTCATAGAGTTAAATAAAGCGTTATAAAAAGACATTCCGGACAAAGCCGGGCATTTGTATCCTCACAGCTTATCACTGTCAGGCTGCCGCTTTATCCGGAATGAATGATGAATATATATTATTCTTCGCCTTCTTCAGGTTTCATGTTTGTATACACGGTCTGAACATCATCGAACTCTTCCAGACGTTCTATCATCTTGTCGATAGTTTCACGCTGCTCAGGAGTTACGTCTTTCAGGTCGTTAGGAATATAAGTAAAGTCACCACCTACATCTTCAAAACCGCACTCTTCCAGGTGTTTCTGAATAGCTGCATAGCTCTTCGGATCACCATAAATTGTGATAGTTCCTTCTTCCGGATCTTCGTCGTATTCGTCTTCAACATTGTAGTCAATCAAATCGAGAATCAGTTCTTCCATGTCTACTCCATCTTTCTTCTTGAAAGTAAACACACACTTGTGGTCGAACAGGAACGCCAGTGAACCTGTTGTACCCAGGTTGCCGCCAAATTTGTTGAATACAGAACGTACATCGGCAACGGTACGTGTAGTATTGTCAGTCAAAGTATCAACAAATACGGCAACTCCGTGAGGACCGTATCCTTCGTATGTCATTCCCTTGTATTCGCTCTGGTCTTTACCCATTGCGTTCTTGATAGCGCGCTCGATGTTGTCCTTCGGCATGTTTTCACGTTTACAAGTTGCGATAACCGAACGAAGTGTAGGGTTGTTTTCCGGTTCCGGACCGCCTGCCTTTACAGCAATCGCAATTTGTTTACCCAGTCTCGTAAATGTTTTAGCCATGTGGCCCCATCTTTTCAGCTTAGTAGCTTTTCTATATTCAAACGCTCTTCCCATTGGATTTATGTTTTAATATGTTTTTTATATATGTTATAATGTTCTTTTATCTCAGTTTTGCATCCAGCTTGTTCTGCAAGTTGGTAATAAGTTTCTGCATTACCTTGTCAATCTGCTTGTCGTTCAAGGTAGCATTTTCGTCCTGAAGCATGAAACTTACGGCGTAGCTCTTCTTGCCTGCTTCCAGATTCTTGCCTTCGTATACGTCAAACAGCTCTACGTTCTTCAAAAGTTTCTTTTCGGTTTCGTAAGCTATCTTCTCGATTTCGGCAAACTGTACTTTCTTGTCTATCAAAAGTG
The DNA here is from genome assembly GCA_000436795.1 of Bacteroides sp. CAG:1076. Classification (GTDB taxonomy): domain Bacteria; phylum Bacteroidota; class Bacteroidia; order Bacteroidales; family Bacteroidaceae; genus Phocaeicola. The sequence continues at coordinate 16,516 of HF993200.1, read as the reverse complement.
CAAGGTCACGTTTTACAGCCGGGAACTTGGAAATTTCTTTGTAGTAGACAGTGTTGTTCTTGATTGCCTTCATCAGTTCTTTCCAGTTCAGGTCGGCATAGTAAACTTCATTGTCGATATCGAAGGCTTTCTGTATCTTCTTGTGGATGATACCGAAGGTAGCCAGCAGTTTTCCGCCACGGGTATGTACCGAAATGGCTACAGAATAGATATCGTCGGTCAGGTTTCCGAATACCAGTCCGCCAAAGTTCACTCCCAGACGGCGGAAGATATTCAATACATATGCTTTCAACTCGTATACCGAGCTGTTTTCATCGGGATGTGCCCAAGAATTGCTTACGCGTTTACCGGTCAGCCACAAGCCCAGATGCAGTTCTTCTGAATAGGCGGCAAGCACTTTCTCCGGATTCTTCTTCTCGGCATTGAAGTGATAGCAGTTACCGAATTCGAAGAACTTCAGGTCGGCATTCTTACGGTTGGCATTGTGCTGGATACTTTCCAGACCACCGAACAGCAAAGTTGCACGCATTACGTTCAAATCGTTGCTCAACGGATTCATCAGGCGGACAAGATTTTCCGGCTTGTAGGTTTCCAGTCCGTCATAATAGGCAGCGGCTGTCAGCGAATTGTTCAGTATCTCATTGAAACCACAGCCAACGAGCTGTTCGGAAATGAGGTTCTGAAGTTTAACCGACTTGTCAACGTCGCCTTTTACGCTCAGACTCGACTTGACAGAAGTAGGTATTTCTACATTATTGTATCCGTAAATACGGAGAATGTCTTCTACTACGTCGCACGGACGCTGTACGTCTACACGATATGCCGGAACCAGCAGTGACAGACCTTCGGCAGTTTCGCCGGTAATCTTCATTTCGAGGCTGGTTACAATGCTCTTGATAGTTTCTACCGGAATAACCTTTCCAATCAAAGCGTTAACATAGTTGTAAGAAAGTTCTACCGGGAAATCGGCAATCGGCGACGGATAGTTATCTTTTATCTCAGAAGCGATTTCGCCACCGGCAAGTTCTTTTACCAGCAAGGCAGCTTCTTTCAGAGCATAGATGGTATTGTTCGGGTCGATACCACGTTCGAAGCGGAAAGAAGAATCGGTGCTCAGTCCGTGACGGCGGGCAGTTTTACGTACCCATGTCGGGTGGAAATAAGCACTTTCCAGGAATACATCTTTTGTTGCTTCGGTGGTTCCAGAATCGAGTCCGCCAAATACACCTGCAATACACATCGGTTCTTCCGTATTGCAAATCATCAGGTCACGGTCGGACAGCTTGCGTTCTACCTCATCCAGTGTAACGAACTTGGTGCCTTCCGGACAAGTCTTTACAACAATCTTACCGCCTTTAATCTTGTCGGCATCGAAGCAGTGCATCGGCTGACCGTATGCGTGAAGGATGTAATTGGTAATATCGACAATATTGTTGATAGGACGCACACCGATAAGACGCAGTTTGTTCTGCAACCATTCGGGGCTTTCCTTTACCGTTACGTTCTTGATGGCAACGCCTGCGTAGCGTGGACATGCTTCTGTGTTCTCAACAACGATATCGATGTCCATATCGTGATTGTCTACTTTGAAGGCATCAACCGAAGGACGCTTCAAGGTTGCCTGACGGCCGTTCTGAATGAGCCATGCATACAAGTCGCGTGCTACGCCATAGTGTGAGCAGGCGTCCGAACGGTTTGGAGTAATATCTACCTCCAGCACGTAATCGCTCTTGATATTATAATAATCTTTGGCAAGGGTTCCCGGCACAACATCGGCAGGAAGCACGATGATACCTTCGTGGCTTGTACCGATACCGATTTCATCTTCAGCACAAATCATACCGTTCGACTCAACGCCACGCAGTTTCGACTTCTTGATGGTGAAACATTCGTCGCCGTCGTACAGCTTGGTTCCGAGCGTTGCCACTACCACTTTCTGTCCGGCAGCTACATTAGCAGCTCCACAAACAATCTGAACAGGCTCGCCCTGTCCTAAGTTTACGGTAGTGATATGCATGTGATCTGAATTTGGATGCGGTTCGCAAGTCAACACTTCGCCGATAACAAGCCCTTCCAGTCCTCCTTTTATAGATTGAACTTCTTCTACCTCGCCTGTTTCCAGACCTATGGAGGTAAGTGCGGCTGCCACTTCATCGGGTGTCAAATCGAAGTTGACGTATTCTTTCAGCCAATTATACGAGATATTCATATATGTATAGTTTTATGTATTTCTTAATTGTCGTGCAAATGTAATATAAATATTTGGGATAGAATATGAGTGCAAGGAGTTTTTTACGTTCACTCAAAGATAGATACCCCACTCCTTCACCCTCTTTCCGGTCTTTCTGTCATGCGGAAGTGCACATCAGAACGGCACATCCGGAACCGGACCTCCAAACGGATTTTCGGGTTGCGGAGCCATCTCCACGGGAGGAGGAACGAACGACTGTCCTCCGCCGCCGTTGTTTATTTTTGACCGGAGAACCGGGGCTGCATTTTCCTCGCCGGGCATCGGTACAATCATTTCGTCGTCCGGATTCTGGAAGCGGGCAAACTCGGCACGGAAACGCAGGAGCACGTCGCCTACCGCACCGTTACGATGCTTGGCGATGATGATTTCTGCCATGCCGTGCAGGTCGTTTCCTTTTTCGTCGGTATAGATTTTATAATATTCCGGACGGTGAATGAAGCATACCATATCGGCATCCTGCTCGATGGCTCCCGATTCACGCAAGTCGCTCAACTGCGGGCGCTTTCCGTCGATACCTTCACGGCTTTCCACACCACGGTTCAACTGACTCAGGGCGATGATCGGAATGTTCAGCTCCTTGGCAAGTCCTTTTAGCGAACGCGAGATAGTACTTACTTCTTCCTGACGGCTTCCGAACGACATACCACTGGCATTCATCAGCTGAAGGTAGTCGATGATGATAATCTTTACGTCGTGTTCGCGTACCAGTCGGCGTGCTTTGGTTCGCAACTCGAAGACGGACAGTGAAGGTGTATCGTCGACATAGAGCGGAGCATCGTACAGTTCCTTGATCTTGTAGTCGAGCTGTCCCCATTCATAAGGAGCAAGCTGACCGCTCTTGATTTTCTCACCGGGGATTTCGCAGACATTTACAATCAGACGGTTCACCAACTGCACGTTACTCATTTCCAAAGAGAACAAAGCGACGGGAACTTTATTGTTTACCGCCATGTTCTTTGCCATGGAGAGCACGAAAGCCGTCTTACCCATCGCCGGACGGGCTGCTATAATAATAAGGTCGGAATTCTGCCAGCCGGAAGTCATTTTGTCAAGCTGGTGGAAACCGCTCGACAAACCGCTCAGACCGTCGGTACGAGCCGCTGCTTTCTGAAGCATTTCATACGCTTCCTGAATGACAGGATTAATCTGCGTATAGTCTTTCTTCATGTTCTGCTGCGAAATTTCGAAGAGTTTTCCTTCGGCTTCCTGCATCAGATCGTCCACGTCCTGCGTTTCGTCGAATGCCTTTGTCTGGATATTGCTGGTGAAAGAGATAAGCTCGCGCGCCAGAAATTTCTGGGCGATGATGCGGGCATGGTATTCGATATGGGCAGAAGACGCTACCTTTCCACTAAGTTGGGTGATATAAAAAGGTCCTCCCACCTCATCCAGATCACCACGTGAGCGCAACTGTTCTGTCACCGTCAGGATATCAATCGGTTTCTGTTGTATCGCCAGGTCGGTGATGGCTGCATATATCAACTGATTGCGGTGTTCGTAAAAAGATTCGGGACGGAGAATTTCGCTGACAAGCGAATATGCATCCTTTTCAATCATCAATGCTCCCAGTACAGCCTCCTCCAGTTCAGGAGCCTGCGGCTGCAAATGTCCGTATTCATCAACAGGCTTTGCCTTGGTTGCCTTCGGAACACGGGTAGTTCTTCTCGTTTCTGCCATTTCTCTCTTTTAGATTTTAACTCCGCAAAGATAGAAAAAATGATTCTTATTTTCATTATGGCAGGCATACCAAACTTTTTTTATCGCCGACATGCGGTATCGTTTTCCCTGCTGCCGAACTATATTTTTGAAAAAATGCCAACTGATTTTAAAAACTTTGCATTATCTTTGAGGAAATAAAATTTAACGATATGATTACTTTTCCTAATGCTAAAATAAACCTTGGACTGAACGTCGTGGAGAAACGTCCCGACGGATACCATAATCTGGAAACTATTTTTTACCCGATCAGGCTGCAAGATGCGCTGGAAGTAAACCTTCTGGAGGGCTCCGATTTACCTTACAAGTTTCATACTACGGGTACGCTGATAGAAGGAGCGCCCGAAGATAATCTGGTAATTAAGGCGTACAATCTGCTGAAAGCGGAGAATTACGAAATGCTTCCTGTAGATATTCATCTGTTTAAGCATATTCCGACTGGTGCAGGACTGGGAGGTGGCTCGTCGGATGCTGCCTTTATGATTAAACTGCTGAACGAGAAGTTCAAGCTTAGACTGAGCGAAGAAAAGATGGAGGAGTACGCAGCCCGACTGGGAGCCGACTGTGCGTTCTTCATCAAGGACAAACCGGTGTTTGCTTCCGGCATCGGAAATATATTCGAACCGATAGAGCTTTCTCTGAAAGGGTATTATCTGGTTCTTGTGAAGCCGAATATTTCTGTGGCTACACGCGACGCTTATGCAGCGGTCAAGCCTCAGCATCCGGAAGTATCGCTGAAAGAAATAGCAAAACAGCCGGTGGAAACATGGAAAGACTGCATGAAGAATGATTTTGAATGTAGTGTATTCCAAAAGTATCCTGAGATTGCTGCTATCAAAGACAAGCTGTATGATTTGGGAGCTCTCTATGCTTCAATGAGCGGTTCCGGCTCGGCTGTCTATGGCATCTTTAAGGAGGCAATAGAAAATGTTGATGAAAAATTCGGCGAATGTTTCTGCCGTCAGCGTGAACTGGAATAATCTCTGTATGGCAGATTTCATCGACGATAAAATACATTATCTTTCATTTGATTCCGACGGAATAGAGCTTCCGTCGGAATTTACTTATCCTTTTCACTATATTCCTCATCCTCTGACTGTCATGGCTGCCCGCGAGGTTCAGGATTATCTGGCATCGCGGACGGACTGGACGGAAGAACTGTCGGAAGGCAAAATGTTCGGAGTACTGATTGTGCAGACACCTGAGGGGAAAGTCGGTTATCTGGCTGCCTTCTCCGGAAATCTGGCGGGCAGTAACCTGCACAGCTTTTTTGTGCCTCCTGTATACGACTTGTTGCAGCCGGATGGTTTCTTCCGTATAGAAGAGGCAAATATCTCGGCCATAAACAAACGGATTAAGGAGCTGGAAAGCAGTCGGCAGTTGACGGAGATGCGAACGGCTCTGGCTGAATGTCGGGCACAGGTAGACCGTACGCTGGCTGATGCCAAACAACAGATGAAGGAGGCAAAAATCGTACGCGAGCAACGTCGTTCGGAAGGTGCCGGCGAGGAAGAGCAGAAAGCCATGATTCGTGAAAGCCAGTTTCAGAAGGCAGAATACAAGCGTCTGGAAAAAAGGCTGAAGGAAGAGATGCAACAACAAGCGGAAGAACTGGAAAATCAGGAGCAGCTTATCCGGCAACTGAAACAGGAGCGCAAGACGCGTTCTGCTGCCTTGCAGCAAAAGTTGTTCGAACAGTTCCGTATGCTGAATGCGAAAGGAGAAGTAAAAGACCTGTGTGAACTGTTTAAAGATACTCCGCAAGGTACTCCTCCTGCCGGAACAGGCGAATGTGCCCTGCCCAAAATGCTGCAATACGCTTACCAGCACCGGCTCAAGCCTCTTGCCATGGGAGAGTTCTGGTGTGGCAAATCGCCGAAAGAAGAAGTAAGGCACGAAGGGCACTTCTACCCTTCCTGCAAGGGCAAGTGCGCTCCTATCCTGAAGCATATGCTGATAGGACTGCAAGTGGCAAAGAATCCGCTGGCAGAGAATGTACACAAAGACACGGAACCCGAAATCGTTTACGAGGATGAGTGGCTGCTCGTAGTGAACAAACCCGCCGGCATGTTGTCTGTTCCCGGCAAGGAAGCGCTGAATTCGGTATATCAGTTTCTGCATGAACGTTACCCGGAAGCCACAGGTCCCATGCTCGTCCACCGGCTTGATATGGCTACTTCCGGATTGTTGCTTGCTGCAAAAGACAAAGATACTCATCAAGTACTGCAAGCACTTTTCAGCGGAAGACAAATAAAAAAACGCTATACCGCCATCTTGTCCGGAACGGTCAGTTCCGACGAAGGGGTTATCAGTCTGCCGCTTTGCCCAAATCTGCACGATCGGCCGCGTCAGATGGTAAGCTTTGAACATGGCAAACCTGCCGTAACTCGCTACAAGGTGCTGGAACGTAAAAACGGAAAAACACTGATTGCCTTTTACCCTCTTACGGGACGGACACATCAGTTGCGTGTACATGCTGCCCACCAGCAGGGGCTGTCGTGTCCAATCGTGGGCGACGAACTGTACGGGAAACGTGCCGACAGGCTGTATCTGCATGCGGCAGAGCTGAGTTTTACACATCCTATAAGCGGAAAAGATATTACAATCTGCCGTGAAGCCGACTTCTCGCTCGGATAGACGAAAGTACTAAAATTTGTTATTTCCGATAAACCTTTTCGGCTGCGTCGTGTCATAGCATCAGAAAGCGCGCTAAAAATAGTTTTTAGTATAAACCAAAATTACAACAACAATGAAAACAAAACGTTTATTCACAGCACTGATGATGGCAACCATGATGAGTTGCGGTATTATATTGGCACAGCCGGGACAGAAGGACAAGAAACTTACACCGGAACAGCGTATCGAAATGCAGGTTAAAAAAGCACAGCAACGTCTTCTTCTGGACGAAGCAACTGCTGAAAAATTCGCACCGTTGTACAAAGAGTATCTGGAAGCAATGCAGCAATGCAAGCCTGCCTGCAAGAAATTGCAAAAAGGTGAGAAAAAAGAACTGACTGATGCCGAGATAGACCAGATGATGCAAGACCGTTTCGCTGCCCGCAAGAAACTTGTTGAAACGCAGGAAACGTATTACAAGAAGTTTAAAAAGGTTTTAAACATCCGTCAGGTAGAAGCTCTGTTCAAGGACAATGGTCCCAAACGTGCTCAGCGCCCGTGCATGAAAAATCCTCAGTGCCCGCAACAGCCTAAGGGAAAAATGGGACAAGCTCCGGCATCTTGCGACAGATGTCCGGCTTCACAGAAATAAATTTCCTTTAATGCAAGACCTATAAATTTGATAAAGAATCAGCCTCCGATGAAGATGGATATATCTCTCACCGGAGGCTGATTCCTTTTTTGCCCTCCTGTCATTCAGGATCGGACGATGCTGCATTTAGATCAGGCAGAGTCCTTACAACTTCGCTCTGCCTAATAGCTTTTTAATAGGCGTGGTCGTCTTCCTTCATTTCTTCCGTCGTTATCGGCTTTCTGTCTATCGCTCTCCAAGCATAAACGATGTATGCCAAAACAAATGGAACAAGAATAGAAACATAAGCCATGGTTGTAAGCGTAAACTTGCTGGAACAACTGTTGGCGAGTGTCAGCGAACTTTGCAAATCGGCCGTAGATGGATAGTAGGCCGTATGATTATATCCTACGCACAGCAGCAATGCCAATACGGTAAGCACTGTTCCAATTCCTGCAAACCAAATGCCTTTTGTATAGGTTGTATTGAGAATACTTTTTATCAGACCGAACAAGACTCCAACAACTCCCACCAAGAATAAAACCAGCAGAAGAGGCATATCCATCAGGTTATGGAAGTATTTATACGGCTCCATTACAATCGCCTGAGTAGCCGGATCGACGGCAAATCCATGTTTCAGCAGAGTACGGATCACAAAGGCCAGGAAGAATATCAGGAAGGGTACAGCATCTGAAATCAACTGGCGGCGGCAGCGAAGAATCAGTTCCTCATGGCGAATGTTATTGATGAAATACAAATTGCCTAACAAACGCGCCAGGAAAAAGACTGCCAGCCCAAGAATCAGGTTCCACGGATCGGTAAAAGCATCCAGCCCGTGCCAGCCGTTTGCCCACCGACTGATAACCGGCATCATTTCGTTGGCCATGTTTGCCTTCCGGACAATGAAGTTTGAACCGTTGAAAAAGGTCGCAACGGCTGCACCCAACAATACAGGTCCTACAATTCCGTTTATCACCAGAAAATACTGATAGGTACGTTTACCCAGAAGATTACCTAATTTCGATTGGAATTCATAAGAAACAGCTTGCAACACGAAGCTGAACAGAATAATCATCCACAACCAGTAAGCACCTCCAAAGCTGGTACTGTAGAACAACGGGAAAGATGCAAAGAAAGCTCCTCCGAAAGTAACCAGTGTAGTAAACGTAAACTCCCATTTGCGTCCGGTAGAATTTACCAGCAATGTACGCTCTTCTTCAGTCCGTCCCAGACGGAACAACAGCGAGTTTCCTCCTTGTACGAACAACAGAAATACTAACAATGCTCCCAGCAAGGACACCAGGAACCACCAATAGTTCTGTAAAAATATATATGTAGTATCCATAATTTCTATGATTTAAGCAATGGTTGATTGATTATTATTGTACTTCCTCCGGTCCCTTCTTGATAGCTTTCAGCATAATGCCGATTTCTGCAATCAACAACACGGTAAACATGATCAGGAATATAAAGAAGGTTGTCTGCACAGAGCCGGTTTCCAGTCTGGAAATGGCAGCATTCACCGGAAGTAAATCCTGAATTGCCCACGGCTGACGCCCAACTTCGGCAACAACCCATCCCGCCTGACTGGCAATATAAGCCAATGGAATGCTCCAGAGAGCTACCCAATGCAGCCAACTGGCTTTCGACAACTGATGTTTCCACGACAAGAATAGAATGACAATAAAGAAAAGAATAAAATACATTCCCAGACCAACCATTACACGGAACGACCAGAAAGACAACCATACGTTCGGCACAATCGAATTAGGATCCTTTATATATCCATATCCGAAATAAGGCATATTTTCATCCAGCACCTGACGCGCACGCTGCATACCTTCTTCATTTTTTTCTTCTTTTGCCTGACGGAAATCGGAAAGAGCCTTAATGGCTACTTTTCCCTTCTCTATTTTTTCGTTAACAGAAAGAGCTTTCGATCCGTCGGGGAGCGTATATCCGCCCAACAGCAGATCGTTTATTCCCGGAACATATCCGGCTGCATCGTGAGTAGCAAGATACGAAAGCATTTCTGGAATCTTGAGGCTGCCCACTACTGTAAGCGGTTCATGAGTTCCTCCGTCATAAAGAGCTTCCATAGCTGCCAGCTTCATCGGTTGATATTTGGCAACCTGATAGGCCGACTTGTCACCGGAGAAAGCCGTAACCAATGCAGCAAACAATCCTACTCCAGCTGCAATTTTGATACTGGCTACAGCAAATTCCTTTTCACGCTTACGCAACAAATACCATGCACTGACGCCGATAACAAATACCGCTCCCAGTATCCAACTGCTAAGTACAGTATGCATGAATTTCATTACAGCCACAGGCGAAAAAGCTACTGAAGCGAAACTGACCATTTCGTTACGTACCGTTTCGGGATTGAATGCCATACCTACCGGATATTGCATCCATGAATTGGCAACCAGAATCCACCAGGCAGAAAAAGTCGCTCCCAGTCCTGTCAGCCAAGTAGAAGCCAAATGAAACTTTTTGCTCACTTTATTCCAGCCAAAGAACATGACAGCAATAAAAGTTGCTTCCATAAAAAAAGCGACAATACCTTCAATAGCCAGCGGAGCTCCAAATATATCTCCTACAAACCACGAGTAATTGCTCCAGTTGGTACCGAATTGAAATTCCAGAATCAGTCCGGTGGCAACTCCCACGGCAAAGTTTATTCCGAACAACTTCATCCAGAACTTAGCCGTCCGCTTCCAAAATTCATTTCCGGAAACATAATAAAGCGTTTCCATTAATCCCATAATAACAGCCAAGCCCAACGTAAGCGGCACAAATAGCCAATGATACATGGCAGTCAAGGCGAACTGGGCTCTCGACCAGTCGACCATCGATGTGTCAATACTTTCTAACATAAGTTTTCGTTTTTATTTAGTTATTGAATCAGTTGAACGATTTATAAGCTCCGAACCTACGTACTCCTGTTTTTCCTCGCTGGTCTTTCCTTTTAAAAAGGAGGGAAAGAAAAACAGTTTCAGAATAAAGAACATGATAAAGAGTTTTATCAGTATAAGTAACCAAAGAGTACGTCCAAGCGTCATGCCCCGGAAGCCGTCCCGATAGAACTCCCAAATATGAATGATATGTTTTTTAATCATAGTTTATTTTTATAATGATTACAAAGAAAAGTCTTTTATCGGTAAAAAGCAAGCCTTTGTCCTGATAAAATCAGCATTAATCTAATTCATTTGAACCTCTATATAACAACATGTATTTTTGTAGCGTCAAAATTAAATAAACAGAATATGAAACAACGAGCACTATGTTTTATCGCAATTCTTTCGGCCGCCTCTCCTTTTTACGCCCAGGAAGAGAAAGAATGGACATTGGAAGATTGCATCAATTATGCACTCGAAAAGAATATTCAGCTGCAACAGAATAAAATATCGTTGCAAGAAAGCGAAATAGACATAAAGAGTGCAAAGGCAAGTCTTTTCCCCAGTCTGTCGTTCAGCACCGGACACAATGTAGTGAACCGACCCTATCAGGAGCAGAGTGCAACGGTAAGTGGTACGGAAATCATTACCAGTGACAATAAGACAACCTACAATGGAAACTATAGCCTCAACGCTCAGTGGACACTCTGGAACGGAGGCAAACGACTTAACAACATCAAACAGCAGAAAACAAACCGGGATATTGCAGGACTTGCCGTAAACGAAACGGAAAATAACCTGCAGGAAGAAATCACCAAGCTGTTTATCCAGATTCTGTATGCTGACGAATCAATCAGCATCAACAAGAATACACTGGAGGTCAGCGAAGCAACGTTTCACCGGGCAGAAGAGCTGTTTAAGGAAGGAAGTATTTCGAAAGCCGACCTTGCCCAACTGGAAGCACAAGTCAGCAACGACAGATATCAGGTGGTAACCGCCGAAAGTTCCTTACGTTCCTACAAGTTACAGCTAAAGCAACTGCTGGAACTGGACGGCACTGCCGAAATGAAACTTTCACTCCCTACGCTGGACGACGAACATGTGATGCAAGTATTGCCCAGTCAGGCAGACATTTACCAGACAGCCCTGACAACCCGTCCTGAAATTCAGAGCAGCAAGTTGAGTATTGAAAATGCCAAACTGGCTATATCCACAGCCAAGGCCGGTTATTATCCTACTATCAGTTTGTCGGCTTCCAGCTCAAGTACAACAAATACAGCCAGCACAAACAACTGGGCACAACAAATGAAATATGGCTGGAACAACATGGTAGGAATCAGCTTGAGCATTCCAATATTCGATAACCGTCAGAACAAAAGTAACGTGCAGAAGGCACGACTGCAATACAGCGACAGCCAGTATGAACTGATTAACAAGCAGAAAGAGCTATACAGCACCATCGAAACCTTATGGCTGGATGCGCTGAATGCACAGCAACAATATGCGGCTGCCGAAAGCAAGCTGGAAAGCAGTCAGACAAGCTTCGATATGGTAAGCGAGCAATTCAACCTGGGTATGAAAAATACCGTAGAACTTCTTACCGAAAAGAACAACCTGCTCAGCGCACAGCAGCAGCGCGTTCAAGCCAAATACATGGCAATCTTAAACCGTACACTGCTTAATTTCTATGCAGGCAATAAAATTGAACTATAAAAACTTGAAATATGAAGAGTAAGAAAACAATCATCATCGCAGCGGCTGTCATTATTGTAGTGGCCGGAGGATGCTGGATATTCGGTGGAACAAAAGCTAAAAACAAAGTAGACTTTGCAACCGAACAGGTACAGAAAGGAAATGTAAGCAACTCGATTACCGCAACAGGAACCATAGAGCCGGTAACAGAGGTAGAAGTCGGTACCCAGGTTTCAGGTATCATCGATAAGATATATGTAGACTATAACTCCGTAGTAAAGGAAGGTGAAGTCATTGCCGAGATGGATAAAGTAACTCTTTCGAGTGATCTCCAGTCAGCGCAAGCTACATACGACGGCGCCAAAGCCGAATATGAATATCAGAAAAAGTTATACGACCGCAACGAGAAATTACACAAGAAACAACTTATCAGCGACACAGACTACGAAGAATCATTATACAATTACCAGCGTGCACGCAGTACATACGAACAAAGCAAAGCCGCACTTGCCAAAGCAGAACGCAACCTTTCTTATGCTACCATTACTTCACCGATTGACGGTATCGTAACCAGCAAGGATGTAGAAGAAGGACAGACCGTAGCTTCTGGCTTCGAAACTCCGACATTGTTCACCATCGCTGCCGATCTGACCAAGATGCAGGTGGTAGCCGATGTTGATGAAGCCGACATCGCCGGTGTTACAGAGGGAGCACGTGTTACCTTTACCGTCGACGCTTATCCGGATGATGTGTTCGAAGGAGAAGTACGTCAGGTACGTCTGGGTAGTACAAACAGCAGTTCAAGTAGCAGCAGCACATCGACAACAAGCGAAACTGTCGTAACATACGAAGTCGTCATTACAGCCGACAATCCTGAACTGAAGCTGAAACCGCGTCTTACTGCCAATGTAACCATCTACACACTGACTCGCGACAATGTACTGGTTGTTCCGTCTAAGGCATTGCGCTTCTCTCCGAATAAAGAAATAGCAGGCGGACGAAGCATCAAAAACTGTCAGGGAGAACATAAAGTATGGACACTGGAAAATAATACATTCGTAGCACATCCGGTAAAAACAGGCATCAGCGACGGTACACACACAGAAATTCTGGAAGGTATCAGTGAAGGAACAAATATCGTTACCGAAGCCGTTGTAGCCAGCAGCATGCCGGAAATGGCTCCGAGTGAAGGAGAAGGTGAACGCAGCCCGTTCATGCCTGGACCTCGAGGTAATAACAAAAACAAAAATAAAGAGAATAACTAAAAACAATTCTATACAGATAATACACCATGAGTAAAGTTGTCATAGAATTACAAAATATCAAACGAAACTTCCAGGTGGGCGATGAAACCGTACATGCACTGCGAGGCATATCATTTTCCATCTGCGAAGGAGAGTTTGTCACGATTATGGGAACTTCCGGTTCAGGAAAATCTACCTTGCTGAACACCTTAGGATGCCTGGACACGCCTACAAGCGGAGAATATCTGCTGGACGGAGTTTCCGTAAGAACCATGAGCAAACCCCAGCGGGCTGTATTGCGTAACCGCAAGATAGGCTTTGTTTTTCAGAACTACAACCTGCTTCCAAAGACTACAGCCGTAGAAAATGTAGAACTTCCGCTGATGTACAACTCGGCTGTCAGCGCAGCCGAACGCCGGCGCCGGGCCGTTGAAGCACTGATTGCGGTAGGACTGGGCGACCGACTGGAACACAAGTCGAACCAGATGTCCGGAGGACAGATGCAACGTGTAGCCATTGCCCGTGCACTGGTCAACAATCCGGCTGTAATTCTGGCCGACGAAGCGACAGGTAACCTCGATACACGTACTTCTTTCGAGATACTGGTACTGTTTCAAAAGCTACATGCAGAAGGACGTACCATCATCTTCGTTACCCACAATCCGGAATTGTCGCAATACAGCAGCCGGAATATCCGACTGCGCGACGGACATATAATAGAAGATACGGTAAACAATCACATTCTGTCGGCAGCAGATGCGCTGGCCGCCCTGCCGAAAAATGACGAAGACTGATCGGCCTTATAGTCAGTCATAATTATTAAATTCTATTAGTAACATGAATGGAACAAATCTTTTTAAAATAGCCTTCCGTGCATTAGCCAACAACAAGCTTCGTGCATTTCTTACCATGCTCGGCATCATCATCGGAGTAGCTTCTGTCATTGCAATGCTCGCCATCGGACAAGGTTCAAAGCGAAGCATACAGAAGCAGATTTCGGAAATGGGTTCGAACATGATTATGATTCACCCGGGAGCTGAAATGCGAGGAGGTGTCCGCCAGGATCCATCGTCCATGCAGACCTTGAAACTGGAAAATTACGAGACACTGCGCGACGAGTGTATGTATCTTTCGGCTATCAGTCCGGATGTTTCCTCTTCCGGACAGCTGATTGCGGGTTCGAACAACTATCCGTCTTCGGTAAGCGGCGTCAGCATCGATTATCTGAAAATCCGCCAGCTCACCGTAGAAGAGGGAGAAATGTTCAGCGAAAACGATATACGTACAGCTGCGAAAGTATGTGTCATCGGAAAAACAATTGTAGATAATCTTTTCCCCGACGGAACCGACCCGATAGGAAAAGTAATACGATGCAACAAAATACCTTTCCGTGTAATAGGTGTCCTGAAATCGAAAGGATACAACTCAATGGGTATGGACCAGGATGATGTGGTACTGGCTCCTTATACTACCGTAATGAAACGTTTGCTGGCACAAACGTACCTGAGCGGAATATTTGCTTCGGCACTGACCGAAGACATGACCGAAGAAGCTGTCGACGAAATATCCGCTACCCTGCGCCGTGTACATAAGCTGAAAGCTACCGACGATGACGACTTTACCATCCGTACACAGCAGGAACTAAGCTCCATGCTGAATACGACAACCGACCTGATGACTACCTTGCTGGCATGTATAGCAGGAATCTCGCTGGTAGTAGGTGGTATCGGAATTATGAATATCATGTATGTGTCCGTCACCGAACGTACACGTGAAATCGGACTTCGAATGTCTGTAGGAGCGCGAGGCATTGATATCTTGTCGCAATTCCTCATCGAATCTATATTAATAAGTATTACCGGAGGATTGATCGGAGTAATACTGGGCTGCGGAGCAAGTTTCGTAATAAAGACTGTAGCACACTGGCCTGTATTCATCCAGCCCTGGAGTGTATTGCTTTCGTTTGCTGTATGTACGCTTACAGGTGTTTTCTTCGGATGGTATCCGGCTAAGAAAGCCGCCGATCTTGATCCAATCGAAGCATTAAGATACGAATAACGATAATGAGCTTGTGAAAGTTCATTTTTATAACTTTGTTCTTCATAACTTTGGTTTCCTTGTCCGGCTGCCTATGGCAATAAAAGTATTGCTAAGCAGCCGGACTTTTTAAAGTTTTTTGATTACTTTTGCTCACTGACCACACAACCTATGAAACAGCTCACTTATACGACTCACCGTTCACTCGAAATTTTGATCCACACTATTTGCTGGGGACTCTTTTTCACCTTTCCACTGTTCTTTACACAAAACAGTGACGGTTCCATAAAGTGGCAAGAATTCATACATCACTGCATTGTTCCTGCCTCTCTCTTTGTCATCTTTTATCTGAATTATTTTCTTTTCACTCCGCATATTCTCTTTCACGGCCAGACCAAACGGTTCATATTCGTGAATTCAATAGTCATTGCAGTCATGACAATCGGGCTGCGCTACTGGAACAACCTGAACTGTCCTCCCCCGCCCGACGACCGACCTGTACCACCAGTATACATCTTTTATCTGCGCGATCTGGCAAGTCTGATATTCTCTGCCGGACTGAGCGTGGCCATCTGCATGAGTAAACGCTGGAGCGAAGCCGAGGCAGAACGTCGGGAAGCTGTAAAAAGCCGTACGGAAGCAGAACTGAAAAACCTGAGAAACCAGCTCAACCCTCATTTCCTGCTGAATACGCTGAACAATATTTATGCGTTGATTGCCTTCGACTCTGAAAAAGCACAACAGGCCGTACAGGAACTAAGCAAACTGTTGCGCTATGTACTATACGACAATCAGCAAATGTTCGTCCCGCTGAAAAAGGAAATTGACTTCATATGCAACTATATCGAACTGATGCGCATCCGCGTATCGGCGCGGGTAAACATACAGACACAATTCAACATCAAGCCTCAAAGTCAGACACCCATAGCTCCCCTGATATTCATATCGCTGATTGAAAATGCATTCAAGCACGGCATCTCTCCCGTGGAACCCAGCTTTATCAGCATCACCATTTCGGAAGACAACGATAAAATAACGTGTACGATACGCAACAGCAATCACCCGAAAACCGAAGCCGACAAAAGTGGTTCCGGCATCGGACTGGAGCAAGTGAAAAAACGTCTGGAACTGATTTATCCCGAATCCTACAAATGGGACAGACATGTATCCGACGATGGAAAGGAGTATCTTTCCAACATTACAATCTATCTGAACCATTAATCTAAAAAAGACTAAAATATGAACTTAAGATGTGCCATTGTCGACGATGAACCATTAGCTTTAGGACTATTGGAGAGTTACATAAAGAAGACTTCCTTTCTGGAACTTTCGGGAAGTTATTCCAGTGCAATACAAGCTATGAAATATTTGCCAGAGCATCCGGTTGACGTGCTTTTCCTGGATATCCAGATGCCCGAACTTAGCGGAC
>HF993199.1 GCA_000436795.1 Bacteroides sp. CAG:1076 | reverse complement strand
TGCAGAGAAATGGCTGAATGAGAATCAGTATACTACTCCACTGCGCAAATGGGAAACTGATTTATGGGGAGAAGTACCGGCAGATTTCGGCAGAAAATAACTTTCTGCCTGCCTATACACTTCACCAACCGCACAAACAAGTCTGTTAGCGCCCCAGATAACGGGCATATCGGGGATAGTTTCTCCGCAACAGTCTCAAAAATTTTCTCCAGAACTTCTGACTAAGCAAGAAGAACAAAAAGATAGTTCCGACAATACACACTGCGCCAAACAACTCTTTCAGGCTCGTCAAAAGAGTCTGACGGGTTACTTCGGCATAAAGTTGCTGGATAGATACATCGGGCATCCATTCTTTTACCAAATCCATTTTACGGCTTAACAAGCCGATATTATCCTGCTGCATATATTTGAGCCAGCGGTTCAGGATAGCTGTGCCTAATGGCGTGGCAATACTGGTACGAATAAAGCTCAACACGCACAGTCCCTGAAAGAAATGCTTGAATGGAACTGTCTTGGCTACATAAATAGTCAGTGAAATATAAAGTATCCCATGCCCTAACCCTTTCAAGAAATTAGGTATGTAAAAACTCTCTATATTCAGATTGGGATCAATCAGAAAATACATGTAATACTGATAGACTACTATTAATATAAAGCCAACGGTTATCAGCAGTTTATATCCTTTCCGCAGAACAACCTGACGGTAAAAAACGACTCCCGCACCAGCCAATATGCCGATAAACACACACCAGTTGATGGATACAGCATTCAATGTATCGTACTTCAGGATGGAGCTCATAAACATTTCCTGCAAAACGGATGAGGTCGTAAGAAACAGACATAGCATCAGAAAAAGAAAAAGAATGGTCGGGAAATGACGGTACTTGAATACGTGAGGGTCTATATAAGGATGACGAAGGGTAGTCATGCGGTTGATATTTATCAGTATCGACACCACTGCCAGCACAATACAAGCGCGAATCAGTGAACTGTCCAGCCAGTCGTAATATTCGCCGTAGATACAGACAAACACGATGGAAAACAATACAACTCCCCACAGAATACCTCCTAACCAGTCTATACCGTATAAAGGCAATTTTTTCCCGGGACGGAAAGGACGAGTCAGAAAGTATACGAAAAACCATACCATAGCCAGCAGACCAATGACCAGCCAGTGCATGTACTGCCAGTTCGCCCAGTCGCTGATGTGCGTAGCTACAAGCCCGGAAAGCTGGATACTTTCAAGAACAATAATATAAATAACCGGATAGAAAACAGAAAAATTTCCCGAAGGGGTTACACTCAAACGAATATTCGAGAAGCACTCAAAGGTACCCCACATACGGAAAAATCCTGAGATAAAACACGTCACGACCAGTACAAATATGTTTTCGGCATGCATTGTCACCAGATTACAACAGATAAGTACCGGGCATACTGTCAAAAAGATACGGCGGGTAGTAAAACGAAACTTCAGACGAAACAGGATAGGAAAAATAAGCGTCATCCCAATAAAGGAAGCATATCCTGCCATCATAACATCTTCCTTAAGACACCCCAGTGCACTTGACATCTGCACTGAAGTGGGAAGAAACACTCCCCCGTTGAACTGAAAGACCAATGCAAAAAACATGGAAAGAAATACACACAACGAGGTTGGAAGGTATTCTTTAAAATACAAAATTCTTGGGCGCTGTTCTGCTGCCATATTATTCTCCTTACTGTAGTTTTACGTAACACTCTACGTTCATACCTGCACGCAGACGGTTCAGGTTCTCTTTGCTGTTATTTTCGGTAAATTCTATACGGACCGGTATTCGCTGCTCTACCTTTACAAAGTTTCCGGCCGAATTATCCTGAGGTATCAACGAATAAAAAGAACCGGTAGCATCTGAAATGGAAACAATGCGTCCTTCGTACGTAACTCCCGGAATGGCATCTACATTCATTTCTACCCGCTGTCCTTGCTTCATATCGGTAGTCTGCGTTTCCTTATAATTGGCTATTACCCATTTTTCTGTACCGTCTACCAGGGTAACCAATGTTTGTCCCGACTGGACCAGTTCGCCCTCGTGAATATTCTTACGACCGGTTACGCCATCGGCTGTAGCACATATTACGGTATACGACAGGTTCAGCTTGGCAAGATTTAAAGCAGCCTCGGCCAACTTAATATCCGATTCATTTTGCTCCAGACGCTGGGTCTGCTCTTGCTTGACAAGCTCAGACGATTCTTTCTGACGTACCAACTGTTCGTATTTGGCCTTGGTAGCAGCATAATCGGTCTTTACACGGTCAAACTGCTGGGGAGTCACAGCCTCTTCCTTCATCAGTTCGGCATAACGCTTGTAATCGGTTTCTGCATTCTGAAGGCGGACACGCTGTTCTTCGATAGCAGCCTCGGTAACGTAAATATTACTTTGCGTTGTATTGATGGTAGTATGCATGGCACTTTTTCCTGCCAGTGCATTCTGATAATCGGCCTCAGCCTGAGCGACCTTCAACAGATATTCTGTATTTTCTATCACAACCAGAGTGTCCCCCTTCTTTACAGACTGGTATTCCTCGAAATAGATTTTCTTAATGAAACCTTGTACGCGGGTATTGATCGGACTTAAATGCTGTTTGACTTGTGCATTATCTGTATATTCCACATCGCCCAGATGAATAAACTTGCCACCTACCCAGCTGATTCCTCCCGCCAATACCAATGCAATAAAAAAATTCGGGATAGCTCTTTTCTTATTTTTTATCATAATGTCTTCTTTATTTATTATTAGCCTTATCAGAGATTTCCAGTTAGTTTTTTCAATAAGTAATACTGGTATAAAATACCTATCTGGTAGTTTGCCAGCTGCAATTCCATATCCAGCTGCGTATTGCTGGCATCCAGCATGTCGGTTATCAGTGCCAGTCCGTTCACATATCGCTGACGTACGATATTAAAGTTTTCATGTGCCAGCTGCACACTCTTTTTCTGCGTACGCAAACGGATGTATGCCTCGTTCAGATTAACGTAGGCTGCATGGATATCGTTTTCGGCTTCTTCTTCCGCCAGTCTGCGCGCCTGTTCCATCTTGCGGGTAGATATCTGTGCCTGCTTCAGCTTTTTCTTGCTTTTGAATAAGGCATCGATATTATACGAAATACCTACACCGGCATACCAGTAGGTAAAATTATTGTTCAATGGAGGTACTTCTACCAGAATAGGACCGCTAAAATCGTTTGCTGCAACCAGACTGATCTTCGGTCTTCGCTCGGCACGTATCAGTTCCAGCTTATTCTTTTCCTGACTGATTTTCACATCTGCCAGCTTGAGAGAAGGTGTGTGAGGGATTTCCTGCAACCAATCGGCTTCTTCCCGGTGTTCGACATTGATTTTGAACAATTCGGTTGTATCGGGGAGAATCAGTACACCAGGCTCCAGACCGATAGCCGTTGCCAACTTATGACTCAGCACATCAATCTTGTCCTTAACGGAAGTCAATGAAAGTTCCAGGCTTTGAAGCTGAAGCTCGTAACGAGTAATATCGCTTTTCAATGCTGTTCCCTGACGATAAGATGCTCTCATATCCTTTACCAGCAAACGAGTTTGTGAAATATTACTTTCATACACACGTTTCTGATTGTTCAACTGGAAAAGATCCAGGTAATATCCTGCCAGAAGGAAACGGATGTCCTGACGATTTCCTGCATATTCCAGTTCTGCCTGCCGTTGCTGCAACTTACTCCGTTCGATCCCTTTCGTTATCGCTCCTCCGGCATAAACCACCTGACTTGCCTTTACGACAAAAGAATTGCCGAAATGAGGCATATCAGCATGTACAGCATCGGAAAAATCTCTGTCGGTCATCACTCCATCGCCGATGTACTTAAAATCCATCTGCGCCTGAATAGACGGCAAGCGATCGTTGCAAGCTACTTTTACTGCCTGTTCCGCTTCAGATACTGCCAAATCGTACAACCGAATGCTCTTGTTGTGCTGATCGGCCAGTTGAAACATTTCATCGACTGTCAATAAACGAGTCTGGGCTGACACACTCCCCAATAAACCTAAAAAAACAACACTAACTAATAATACCTTTTTTATCATATACTTGTTTAGCCTTTATGCAACTGATGCCAGATTAATAAATTCTCATTCCTGCATCTGGTCCACGACAAGAGAAACACTATTCTCTTAATCCTAAAAACTTACCTATATTTTTTGTCATGCAAAATTAAGCTTTTATTTTTGCTCCGAATTTGCACATTACGCAACAATATTACCAATATACGCCAAAAGTAAACCATGAATACAGAGCAGCAGGAATACATCTCGTTGATCAAACGTTCCACACAAGATGATATTCTCATCAAAAGAACCGGATGGGAAGAAATCAACCTGCTGGAGCACGCCCATAAAAAATTCCAGATTATCTACACTTTATCTG
Source organism: Bacteroides sp. CAG:1076 (assembly GCA_000436795.1). GTDB lineage: Bacteria > Bacteroidota > Bacteroidia > Bacteroidales > Bacteroidaceae > Phocaeicola. The sequence continues at coordinate 3,927 of HF993199.1, read as the reverse complement.
GCACGCTGCATGTGGAAACTGAAGGCGCCAACTATTTCGTTCCCGAAAAACACATTGCATGGATTCCAGAAAACGCCAGCCATAAGCTATCCAGCAACAGCCGACAAGTTTCACTCATCATCTTCTACATAAGTTTGAATGTAACACCCGACGACTGCAAAAGTCGTTTTTCAATATACAGTACCAATACCATTATCGCAGAGAACCTGAAGTTTATTGCCTCAAAAGGAAAACTGATTACTCGTAGCGAACAGAGTGATCTATATAATTTTGCACTGAGCTTCTTCAGCCTGCTTCCACAAATGACGCCCGGAGCAGATGTATTGCTGAAAACGCTTGTCATACCCAACGACTCCCGGCTTCATCCTATACTGGACTATATCATGGATCACATGCATGAAGAATTGAATATGGAACAGATTGCTTCACAATATAACCTGTCAGTACGTAACTTGAGCAGGCTGTTTCATACATCGGGCATCCACTTCAGCAGCTATGTAAACCACCTTCGCATTACACGTGCCATCGAACTGCTGACCGACGGAGAATACACGGTACAGGAAATTGCCTATAAAGTAGGTTTCAATACACCCAATAATTTCAACAGAGTATTCAAACAAATCACAGGTAAGTCGCCCAAAGCATATATCACAGGGGTCTGAAAAAACAAATATAGTGAAAAGCCGGGGTACAAATCTGAAGAAGGCTTAGTCGGCAAGCCAAAAATATGTATCTTTGCTTCATTAAACTTACTCAGAAATATATGAAAAAAAGAATCGCCTATCTGGCACTGTTTTTCGTTATCATGTTACTGTTCTTCATGCTGCAAAAGCCATGCTTCATGCTTTACAACGATGCACCCGGAAGAGCAGTTCCGTTTATCGGCTACCTGCAGGTCATACTACATGGAATGAGTCTTGATGCCGCAACCACAGGTTACCTTACAGCTCTTCCATGGCTCGCGGTACTCATCAGCATCTGGTTTAAGAAATTTCCGTTGCGGAGCATACTTACCGGATACTACGCCGTAATCTGCCTGCTGGTATCACTTATCTTTGTTGGTGACATGTGCCTTTACCCATTCTGGAACTTCAAGCTCGATGCTTCCATTTTCTTATATCTGGACTCCCCCAAAAACGCCATGGCAAGCGTTTCTACCGGATTCATCTTGCTGAGAGTACTTATTATCCTGTTGCTTTCGGGCTTTCTCACATGGATATTATACAAGGTTACCCCCCGACACCTGCCACCCGCACAGCAAAGAATAGCAGGAAGTATCGCTACCTTACTGCTGGGAGGAGTACTGTTTATCATCATCCGAGGTGGAGTAAGTGAGTCGACATCAAATATCGGACAAGTATATTTCTGCAACGACGAGTTTCTGAACCATTCTGCTGTCAATCCGGCTTTCAGTCTGATAGCCTCAGCCGGAAAGACTAAGAACTACGCCGAGCAGTTCAATTTCTTCGATGAAACGCATCGGAAAGAATTATTCGATGACTTATATCCCACCGAAGGGAAAAATACCGTAGAACTGCTCAACACCAAACGGCCGGATATTCTGATTATCCTGATGGAAGGGTTCGGGGCTACCATGGTAGAATCGCTGGGAGGTGTAAAAGGTGCCAGCCCGAACATCGACCGTCTGTCCAAAGAAGGTATCTGGTTTACCAACTGCTATGCCAACAGCTTTCGTACCGACAGAGGTACAATCTGTACCTTTAGCGGCTACCAGAGCTTTCCAGACCTTTCGGTAATGAAGATACCAGCCAAGAGCCGTACTTTGCCTTCTATCGCCGGAAAACTGGTAAAAGAAGGCTATCGTACCGACTTCCTGTATGGAGGTGACATTAATTTCACCAATATGAAAAGTTATCTGCTGGAAAGTGGTTATCAAAAACTTACTGCCGATACCGATTTCCCCATGAGCCAGCACCAGAACGCGTGGGGAGTGAACGATGATATTACCTTCGATCACCTCTACCAGATGCTGAAGGACCGGAAAGACTCCCCCTGGCATACCGCCTTTCTGACTCTGAGCAGCCATGAACCTTTCGAAGTCCCCTATCACCAGCTGAAAGAAAAGCAGCCCAATGCTTTTGCATTTACAGACCATTGCCTGGGTGAGTTCGTAGAACGTATCCGCAAAACGCCAATATGGAATAATCTGCTTATTATATGTCTGCCTGATCATGGATTCTACTATCCTGCCGAGGGCAACGGACATGACGCGCGTATCCATCACATACCGATGCTCTGGCTGGGAGGAGCTGTCAAGCAACCTATGGTCATCGAACAGCTCATGAATCAGAGTGACCTGGCAGCTACTCTGCTTGCCCAACTGGATATCGATCACAGCGAATTCAATTTCAGCCGGAATATATTGGGCAGCGAATATACTTATCCGTTTGCTTACTGGACATTTGGAGGAGGTTTTGCCTTTGCCGACAGTACCGGAGTTACACTCATGGACCTCAACGCAGACCGGCCGGTACAGGAAACTCCCTCTCCTAACGAGAATCGTATCTTACGGGGCAAAGCCATCCTGCAAAGTTCTTACGATGACTTGGGTGCAAGATAACGAGCTATAGAAGAAACAATCTTTATATACAGTAATAAAGGACTCATCGTCAGACCGTTTGATAACAATTCGTTCTGACGATGAGTCCTTATTTTTTTAATACCAGATATTATTCTACAAACTTTACTTTTGCTGCGTCACGCGGCTTTGCAGCAGGAGTTTCATCCGGATAGCCAAAGCCGATACAATATAACAGTTCATATCCTTCGCTGAATCCCAGCTTCTGCAAGTATTCGGCGGCCTCAGGACTTCTCATAAAGCGTGCCGGAGTGCCCAGACAGCAACTGCCAATACCCATAGACCAAGCAGAAATCATCATATTCTCGGCCAGCAGTCCGCAATCGAAAGGAGAACTTTCCGACTGAGTATCACGACCGATAAACACCACTGTAGGCGCATTGCGGAACATATTCTTGAAAGTCGGGTCCTCGGCAGCCTTCGGGTTGGCTTTCTTATACAGTTCTGTCACTCCATTGATATAATCAGCATTATCTACCACGCGCACTTCCCACGCCTGACGGTTCATAGAGTTAGGAGCATTGATACCGCATTCCACAATGGTCTGCATCTTTTCCCGTTCTACCGCCTGCGGCTTATACTGGCGGATACTGCGGCGTGTCATAATTGTTTCCACTACCTGATTCTTTACACTATCCTGTGCCGGAGCTTCTGCCGGAGCCTGTTGCTGCTGTGCTCCGCCGCCACAAGCCATCAAAGGCAACAATAATACAGCCAAAGCTGCTTGTTTCAAGTTTTTCATAAGCATTATTCTTTTATTCAATCAATAACGTTTCGTCTATAAACTTTCCAACGAACAGTTCTAAAATTACTGAAGACATCCGTTTAAAGTCCGCATAAAAATAATTCTTTTCCTGCTATTACAATATTTTTTCTCAAGAAAATCAGCAACAATCATCAGGCTAAAAACAAAAAAATAAGAGGATACTCTTTCGAGTACCCTCTTACGCTGATTATCTTGTAATGTTAAGTTCTGATTACAATTTCGGACCAGCAGCAACCAAAGCTTTACCAGCTTCGTTACCTGTGAACTTAGCGAAGTTCTTGATGAAGCGAGCAGCCAAGTCTTTAGCTTTTTCTTCCCACTTGCAAGCGCAATCGTAAGTGTCACGCGGATCCAAGATCTTCGGATCAACACCCGGCAATTCAGTCGGAACAACGAAGTCGAAGTAAGGAATAGTCTTAGTAGGAGCTTTTTCGATAGAACCATCCAGGATAGCGTCGATGATACCACGAGTATCACGGATAGAAATACGTTTGCCAGTTCCGTTCCAACCAGTGTTAACCAAGTAAGCCTTAGCACCAGTCATCTTCATCTTCTTAACCAG
>HF993198.1 GCA_000436795.1 Bacteroides sp. CAG:1076 | reverse complement strand
GGATGAACTCCAGCGTATCGATTCTCACTTGCTGTTCTATTCTTGTCTGGTAATGGATATGGGAGGTCTGACTCCGTTCTTCTACGGCTTCCGTGAGCGTGAAATGATTCTCGACATCTTCGAAGAGACAACCGGCGGACGCTTGATACAGAACTATAACATGATTGGTGGTGTACAAGCTGATCTGCATCCAGACTTCCAGCGCAAAGTAAAAGAATTCATCAAGCACTTGCGCAGTGTCATCAAAGACTATCACGATATCTTTACAGGAAACGTGATTGCCACTACCCGTCTGAAAGGAATCGGTGTGCTGAGTCGTGAAGACGCCATTTCACTGGGAGTAACAGGAGGTTCCGGACGTGCTTCTGGCTGGGCAAATGATGTCCGCAAACATCATCCTTATGCAATGTACGATAAAGTAGATTTCAAGGAAATCACTTATACGGAAGGTGACTCATTTGCACGTTACATGGTACGTATGGATGAGATTATGGAATCATGCCATATCATCGAACAGTTGATAGACAACATTCCGGAAGGAGAATATCGTGTAAAGACCAAGCCAATCATCAAGTTACCGGAAGGTAATTACTCAGCAGCTGTAGAAACCAGCCGTGGAGAATTCGGTGTAATGCTGGAAAGCCATGGTGACAAGACGCCTTACCGTTTGCATTACCGTTCTACCGGACTTCCACTGGTGCATGCCCTCGATACAATTTGTAAAGGCAATAAGATTGCCGACTTGATTGCTATCGGAGGAACACTGGATTATGTAATTCCGGATATAGACAGATAATCTCTTTCTTAATTTATCATTTCTAATTTAAAAAGTATATGTTTTTAGATTATTATAATCTTGAACCACTTTTTCTGGCAATCCACTCCGCATTATGCAGCGTGATGCCAGAAGGGCTGGCCATCTTTCTGGAAGGACTGGTAGTAGGCGTAGTAATCTTGGTACTGTATGCCGTACTTGCCATCATATTAATCTATATGGAGCGTAAAGTCTGCGCAGCTTTCCAGTGCCGTATCGGCCCGAACCGCGTAGGAGGTAAAGGAGGCTTGCTACAGGTACCAGCCGACGTTATCAAAATCCTGACAAAGGAAATCATCGAACTGAAGAACTCCGATCACTTTCTTTATAACCTTGCTCCCTTCTTGGTTATACTGGCTTCCATTCTTACCTTTTCATGCCTGCCATGGAATAAGGGAGGAGAAATTCTTCACATGAACATCGGTATCTTCTTTGTACTTGCTGCCTCATCTATCGGCGTTTTGGGTATCCTGCTCGCCGGATGGAGTAGTAACAGCAAATATACCATCATCGGAGCCGTACGAAGCGGTGCCATGATTATTAGTTATGAACTTTCTATCGGCCTGACAGTACTGACAATGGTCATGCTGAGCGGTACCATGGATATCCAGCAAATCGTAAGCGGACAAGCTGACGGATGGAATATCTTCAAGGGACATATTCCAGCTATCGCAGCATTCATCATTTACCTGATTGCTGGTAATGCAGAAGCAAACCGTGGCCCGTTCGACCTTGCTGAAGCAGAACAAGAACTTACCGCAGGTTATCATACCGAATATTCCGGTATGCACTTCGGATTCTTCTATCTGGCTGAATACTTGAACTTATTTATTACTGCCGGTATCGCCACTACCCTCTTCTTAGGAGGCTGGATGCCATTGCATATCGCCGGACTGGATGGATTCAACGCGGTCATGGATTATATTCCGGGTGTAATCTGGTTTGTAGGGAAGACCTTCTTCATTGTATTCCTGCTAATGTGGATTCGCTGGACATTTCCTCGTCTGCGTATCGACCAGGTACTTACACTGGAATGGAAATACCTGATGCCGCTCTCATTAGTCGTACTGCTGGTTATGGCTTTATGCAAAGTTTTTGGATTAACATTTTAATCAACCGATAAGATAGGAATTGCTATCAACAAAACATTATGGAAAGTTTTAGTGAATATATAAAAGGATTTACTTCAGGAGTAAAAAGCCTGCTGATCGGTATGCGTACATCCATGAAAGTGTTCTGGCAGCCTAAAGTAACCGAACAGTATCCGGAGAACCGTCATACTACATTGCATATTCCCGAACGTCACCGCGCAAAGCTTGTTATGATACACGACAGTGAGAACCATCATCACTGCATAGCCTGCGGCTTGTGCCAGATGTCCTGCCCGAACGGCACCATCAAGGTTATTTCTGAAATGCGCGAAGATGAAGATGGTAAAAAGAAAAAGGTTTTAGTGAAATACCAATACAATCTGGGCTCATGCATGTTCTGTGAATTATGCGTCAACGCATGTCCTCATGGAGCCATCAAGTTCAGCAATGATTTTGAAAATGCAGTCTTCGAAAAAGATAAGCTCCTGCTGACACTAAACCACGAAGGTTCAACACTTGCTAAATAAAAAGGAGAGAATATGGAATTAACACTTCAAGAAATCGTATTCTATGTTGTTGCAGCAGCTATTGCAGTATTTTCCGTACTGGCTGTAACGACTGGAAAAATCTTACGTGCCGCCACTTATCTGCTTTTCGTGCTGTTCGGCACCGGAGCTATCTATGGCGTATTGGGATACACCTTCCTGGGAGCTGTACAGTTAATGGTATACGCCGGAGGTATTGTTGTATTATATGTATTCTCCATCCTGCTGACTCAGTCGGATAAGGACATGAAATACCGGATGAATCGGGCTAAACTAATTAGTGTACTACTTACCACTGTTATTGGAGCAGCGCTGGTATTATTCTTGGTTTTCACCAACGGATTTGCACTCAACATGATTCCACAAGGCGTAGAATTGCCTGCTCGTGAAATCGGTCTCGCACTAATCGGTACCGGAAAATACCAGTTCGTTCTACCGTTCGAAGTAGTCAGCGTCCTGTTGCTGGCATGTATGATCGGTGGTATTCTGATAGCAAGAAAGGAAAAATAAAAAATTACGATTATGGAAATAGAAATACACGTAATACATTATCTGGTCATCAGTACCATTATGATGTTCTGCGGAATTTATGGATTCTTTACCCGTAAAAACCTGCTTGCACTGCTCATCTCGGTAGAGCTTATGCTGAACGCAACAAACATCAATTTTGCAGTATTCAATCGTTACCTTTTTCCGGATCATCTGGAAGGTCATTTCTTCAGTCTGTTTGGTATCGCTATCGCAGCCGCAGAAACCGCTGTTGCCATTGCCATTATTATTAATGTGTACCGCAATATCAAACAAATCTTGACCGACGATATTACCGATCTGAAAGGATAACTAAAACAGTATTTTGATTATGGAATATACAATTCTGATACTCGCACTGCCTGTGCTAAGCTTCCTGATCCTGGGACTGACAGGCATGTTCATGAAGCATCGTGTAGCGGGGCTGATCGGAACTCTCTCACTGGCTATAGTTACCGTATTGAGTTACCTCACCGCTATCAATTACTTTACAGCGCCACGTACTGCCGAAGGAGTATTCCCGACACTGACTCCGTGGAACATCCAGTGGCTACCTTTCACCGACTCCCTTCATATTGACATGGGAATCCTGCTCGATCCTATTTCGGTCATGATGCTGGTAGTCATTTCTACAGTCAGCCTGATGGTACACATCTACTCATTCGGCTACATGAAAGGAGAAAAAGGATTCCAGCGTTATTACGCATTCCTGTCGCTCTTTACATTTTCAATGCTGGGACTTGTCCTCGCTACGAATATTTTCCAGATGTATGTGTTCTGGGAGCTGGTAGGTGTTTCTTCTTACTTGCTCATCGGTTTCTACTATACTAAACCGGAAGCTATTGCGGCCAGCAAGAAAGCATTTATCGTGACTCGATTTGCCGACCTTGGATTCCTGATCGGTATTCTGATTTACGGCTACTACATGCATACCTTTACTTTCACTCCGGGTGAAGAACAACTGATGAAAGCCGGAATGGTACTTCCTTGGGCACTGGGACTGATGTTCGTGGGTGGTGCCGGAAAAAGTGCCATGTTCCCGCTGCATATCTGGTTACCTGATGCCATGGAAGGTCCGACTCCAGTCAGCGCCCTGATCCATGCAGCAACCATGGTTGTAGCAGGTGTCTATCTGGTAGCCCGCATGTTCCCGCTATTTATCGGATTCGCTCCCCACACCCTGCACTGGGTTGCTTACATAGGAGCATTTACCGCTTTCTATGCAGCATCTGTAGCCTGTGCACAAAGTGATATCAAACGTGTACTTGCCTTCTCAACCATTTCACAAATTGGTTTTATGATGGTTGCACTTGGTGTATGTACTTCCAACAGCCCGCACGAAGGCGGTTTAGGTTATATGGCAGGAATGTTCCACCTGTTCACTCATGCCATGTTCAAAGCCTTACTATTCTTAGGAGCTGGATGTATTATCCATGCAGTACATAGCAACGAAATGTCTACCATGGGAGGACTTCGCAAATACATGCCTATCACTCACATCACATTCCTGATTGCCTGTCTGGCTATTGCCGGTATTCCTCCGTTCTCTGGTTTCTTCTCGAAGGATGAGATTCTGACTGCCTGCTTCCAGTTCAGCCCGGTAATGGGATGGATCATGACAATCATTGCAGGTATGACAGCTTTCTATATGTTCCGCTTATACTACGGAATCTTCTGGGGTACAGAAAATAAAGAACTTCATGCAGAGCACGTTCCTCACGAAAGTCCTCTGACTATGACCTTCCCGCTGATGTTCCTTGCTGCCGTAACCATCGTCTGCGGATGGATTCTTCCTTTCGGACACTTTGTTTCGGCTAACGGTGAAGCATACGATATTCACCTCAATGCACAAGTAGCTATAACCAGTGTCATCGTAGCTGTCATAGCTATTTTACTTGCTACATGGATGTATGCACGCGATAAACAGCCCGTTGCAGACATGCTGGCAAAACGTTTCAGTACCTTGCATCGTGCAGCATACAGACGTTTCTATATGGATGAAATATGGTTGTTCGTTACCAAGAAAATTATTTTCCGTTGCATATCTACTCCACTTGCATGGTTCGACCGTCACGTTATTGACCAGTTCATGAACTTCATGGCCTGGAGCACCAATGCAGCCGGCGAAAGTGTACAACCTTTACAAAATGGTAAAGTTCAGAGCTACACCATGTGGTTCCTGGGCGGAGTTATAGTATTAACCGTCATGTTATTAGTATTATGAATATATTAAGTCTTTTTGTTTTAATTCCTCTGCTCATGTTGCTCGGACTATGGATCGCGCGCAACGTGAACCAGGTAAGAGGGGTAATGGTAGCCGGCTCCACACTTCTGCTGATTCTTGCTGCCTACCTGACAGTTTCTTATATAGGACTACGAAACGGCGGAGCTACAGATGAAATGTTATTTACAGACAGCATTACCTGGTATGCTCCATTGCATATTGCTTATTCGGTTGGTGTAGATGGTATTTCTGTAGTAATGCTATTACTGAGTTCCATCATCGTCTTTACCGGAACCTTTGCATCATGGAAACTGAAACCATTGACTAAAGAATATTTCCTCTGGTTTACCTTATTGAGCACAGGAGTATTCGGTTTCTTTATTTCTACTGACCTTTTCACCATGTTCATGTTCTACGAAGTTGCCTTGATTCCAATGTACCTGCTTATCGGTGTATGGGGTAGTGGTAAAAAAGAATATGCAGCAATGAAACTGACACTGATGTTGATGGGAGGTTCCGCCTTCTTGCTGATTGGTATTCTGGGTATCTTCTACGGTGCCGGAGGTGAAACCATGAACATCCTTGAGATTGTCAAGTTACAGATACCAACCGAAATGCAGCGTATTTTCTTCCCGATGGTATTCCTCGGATTTGGTGTACTGGGTGCTTTATTCCCCTTCCATACATGGAGCCCCGATGGTCATGCTTCAGCACCGACTGCCGTTTCTATGTTGCATGCCGGTGTATTGATGAAACTGGGAGGCTACGGATGCTTCCGTATCGCCATGTTCCTGATGCCTACCGGTGCTGCTATTTGGGGAGACTTCTTCTTGGTACTGACGACCATTTCAGTGGTATACGGTGCTTTTAGTGCGGTAGTACAAACCGACTTGAAATACATCAATGCCTACTCTTCAGTAAGCCACTGCGGACTGGTGCTTTTTGCTCTGCTGATGATGACAAAGGTAAGTGCAACAGGTGCTATTCTCCAGATGTTGAGCCACGGATTAATGACAGCCTTGTTCTTCGCATTAATCGGTATGATTTACGGCCGTACACATACGCGTGATATCCGCCAGTTAAGTGGCCTGATGAAAATTATGCCTTTCCTTTCTGTAGGATACGTTATTGCCGGACTTGCTAACCTCGGTCTTCCGGGTTTAAGTGGTTTTATCGCAGAAATGACAGTATTTGTTGGTTCTTTCCAACATGCAGATGCTTTCCACCGTGTATGTACCATTATTGCTACAATGAGTATTGTCATTACAGCAGTCTACATCCTGCGTGTAGTCGGAAAGATACTGTATGGCACTTGCACCAACCCGGAACATCTGAAACTGACTGATGCAACATGGGATGAACGTTTTGCTGTCATCTGTCTTATCGTAGCTGTAGCTGGATTAGGTCTGGCTCCTTACTGGGTAAGTCATGTAATCAGCGGCAGTGTAGAACCTATTATTTCACAACTTTGTCAATTATAATGCATTATGGATATCATAACAACTATACATACTATGCAGGCAGAAATCGGTTTGGCAATCATTCTGATAATCGTGCTACTTGCCGATTTATTTCAGAAGACACCGTCTCCGAAAAACATGCAAAGACTTTCCTGCGCATTGCTCGTTATCCTGCTACTTAATAATATATTCGGTTCTACCGCCAGTGGAGAGGCATTTGGAGGCATGTTTCAAAATACTCCGATGACCTCTGTCGTAAAAATTATTCTTACATTGGGAACCTTGCTGGTATTTATGCAAGCAGACACTTGGCTGAACCGTGAAGACACTCGCCATAAGGCAGGCGAATTTTATTTACTGACACTTTCTACCCTACTGGGTATGTACTATATGGTCAGTGCAGGCAGCTTCCTGCTGTTCTATGTTGGACTGGAGCTTGCCAGCATCCCAATGGCTTGTCTTGTTGCATTCGATAAATATCGCCACCATAGTGCTGAAGCCGGAGCTAAGTTCATTTTAAATGCCATGTTCTCATCAGGATTAATGCTTTATGGCTTATCATTAGTATATGGTACTTGTGGAACGATGTATTTCAATGACCTGAGTACACAACTGGTAGGAAGTCCGCTTCAGATACTGGCAATGGTACTGTTCTTCGCCGGATTAGGATTCAAACTGAGTCTTGTTCCCTTCCATATGTGGACACCTGATACTTATCAGGGAGCTCCAACAACCGTCAGTGCCTACCTTTCTGTCATTTCGAAAGGAGCTGCTGCCTTTGCCTTGATGAGCATCCTGCTGAAAGTATTTACTCCGATGGTTGCCGACTGGAGTTTGTTGCTTTCTGTTGTAATCGTATTGACCATCACCATAGCCAACATATTTGCTATCCTGCAAAAAGACTTGAAACGCTTCATGGCATACAGTAGTATCTCACAAGCTGGATATATTATGCTTGCCGTACTGGGAGCTTCAGCTCAAGGAGTGGCTTCACTGGTGTATTACGTAGTAGTTTACATTGTTGCTAACTTGGCAGTATTCGGTGTTATCAATACCGTAGAGCAACATAATGGAGGTGCTGTAGACCGTGATGCTTATAATGGTTTCTACAAAACAAATCCGAAACTGAGTTTTGTTATGACTATTGCCTTGTTCTCACTGGCAGGTATTCCTCCCTTTGCAGGATTCTTCTCTAAGTTCTTTGTATTTGCTGCTGCATTCCATGCAGGACATTGGCTGGTAGTATTTTTGGCCTTGGTCAATACAATCATCTCATTGTATTACTACTTGTTGATTGTCAAAGCTATGTACATTACACCCAACGATACACCACTTGCTACATTCAAGAGCAGCACGATGACCCGTGCCTGTCTCTTCATCTGCCTGATGGGAGTTATTCTGTTAGGAGTATGCAGCTCGGTTTATCAGATGCTTACAGAAGTTGCACCTCTATAATATAAAATTAACAATTAAAACATAGGCTTTTATTTTATGCTGCCCGATAGAACTAATTACAGATCAATAATTATCTTATACAGATATTTATGTTGGTTTTAAGTAAAAAATAAATCGTTTTTTTATTTTAAATAAAAAACATTTTTTATTTAAAAAGTGTTCTATCAGACAGCAATGCTTATTTATTCACTTTTATAATATATTTCATGAAAAAACAATTAACAACCCAAACATTATCTTGCGCATTCATATTGCTATCCAGTTGTATGACAGCGTGTGTAGACAATGACTATGATTTAAGTAAGGATCTCGACATGACAGTCACTGTTGGTGGCGAGAATTTAACTATTCCAGCAAGCAATACCAAAGACATTACACTGGAAAAGATTTTTGATTTGGACGAAGGAAGTACTGTAAAGGCAGACGCCAACGGCAACTATGCCCTTTCTCAAACTGGAGAGGGTTCTAACACTCGTGTTTCGATTGATGATATAACCATTAATGCCAATGAAATAGAACTTCAATCAGCGAGAACAGAACTGAACTATAAAATCTCACCGAGTGGAACATTAGAGGCTACCGTAAACGATAATACCTCCTTCAACATTGATAAGAGAAACATAACGACTGACGTAACCGCATTATACAGTTCAGATGTGAATATGCCCGCTTCATTGCACATGAGCATAGAAGGGAATAATTCACTGACACTCAAAAAAGGATTCAAAATTGAGTTTCCTGAATACATGACTATCACTACAACAGACCAACGAGTTAATATAGAAGGAAGTGTATTGACATTCAATACTTCGGTAAATTTTTACCGAAAGATTAA
>HF993197.1:5429-7887 GCA_000436795.1 Bacteroides sp. CAG:1076 | reverse complement strand
GTGCATCCAATATTTCACGAATATCAAGTACATCCTGCTTATTGCGTACAAATGAGTGTGCAATGAAGTCAATATCTTTTTCGATAGCATAAAGAATGTTATTACGGTCTTTTTCTGTCAAAGAAGGAAGATTGATACGTACTCCCGGGACATTTACACTCTTGCGGCTTCCCAAGGTAGCATCGTTACATACTCTACAGAACAATGTATTATCATCCTTTTCTACAACCTTCAGCTCCAGTTCACCATCGTCTATCAAAACGTCTGCACCTACCGACAAGTCATGAACAAATCCCGGATAAGTCACAGCGATACATTCACGAGTTGTTTCTTGTTCCGGATTGCCGACAATACGAACTTTATCTCCAGTCTTAAAGTCAATAGGACCTTCTGCACTGGCAGTAGTACGTACTTCCGGACCTTTTGTATCCATAAGGATAGCGATACGGTTTGAAACCTCACGCACGTTACTGATTAATTTTTCAAATCCTTCACGGCTGGCGTGAGCTGTATTCATACGTACAACATTCATACCAGCATTAAAAAGATCTCTGATAAAATCTACTTCACAACGTAAGTCCGAGATGGACGCAACGATTTTTGTTTGTTTGAGCATCATATTTTGTTCTTATTCTAAATGTATTATTTCTTTGCATGTAAAAGTGCTTCTATCCCCAGCCTATATGAATCGAGTCCAAAGCCACATATTACTCCCATACAAGCACAAGAGATCATAGACTTATGCCGGAACTCTTCCCGGGTATGCACATTCGAAATATGTACTTCAATCACAGGAGTGGTTACTGCACGAATCGCATCCTGCAGAGCTATCGACGTATGTGTATAAGCCCCTGCATTCAGCACTATTCCATCATAGGAAAATCCCACTTCATGAATTTTGTTAATCATCTCTCCCTCTATATTCGACTGGTAATAGTCTATTTGTATATCGGGATATAGCGCCTTCAGTGTCACCAAATAATCTTCAAAAGAAACTGCACCATAAATAGACGGCTCTCGTTTCCCCAACAAATTGATATTGGGACCATTGATTATTTGTATTCTCATACTTATTCAAACTAAAACTTTTAATACCTTTGTTGAGAAATTTGGGACAAAGATACGAAAAAGAAATGAAAACTTATGAGAAAAGAGACAAGATAATAATAAAGTATAAGCAATATCTGACTTTGGAGAAATCGCTTTCCAATAATACAGTACAAGCTTACCTCACCGATCTGGACAAATTATTTGCCTACCTGACCATAGAAGACATCGATTATACAAAGGTTACCTTACAAGATTTGGAAGCTTTTTCCGCTGGGCTTCACGATATAGGTATTCATCCTCGCTCTCAAGCCCGCATCTTATCAGGGATACGTTCTTTCTATCATTTTCTGGTTCTCGAAGACTATATCCAACAAGATCCGGCCGAGTTGCTGGAATCCCCTCAAATAGGGAAGCACCTACCCGATGTACTCAGTGTTGAAGAAATTGATACCCTAATCGGAAATATAGACCGAAGTACACGTGAAGGACAACGCAACTGTGCAATACTGGAAACATTATATAGTTGCGGACTTCGAGTTTCCGAACTATGCAATTTGAAAATTTCAGACCTCTATTTTAATGAAGGTTTCATTAAGGTAGAAGGAAAAGGAAGCAAACAACGACTCGTTCCAATATCTCCACGAGCCATCAGAGAAATTCAAAATTACTTTATTGAAAGAGATACAGGACTGATAAAACCAGGATACGAAGACTTTGTCTTCATCAGTCGTTTTGGAAAGAACATTTCTCGCATTATGGTATTCCATATTATCAAAGAACTTGCCAGCCAAATTGGACTAAAGAAAAAAATAAGTCCACATACTTTTAGACATTCCTTCGCGACCCACTTACTGGAAGGAGGAGCAAATTTAAGAGCTATCCAATGCATGCTGGGACATGAAAGTATCGGGACAACTGAGATTTATACTCACATAGATAAGAACAGATTGCGGCAAGAAATCATTGAGCACCACCCCAGAAACGCCAAACGACAGGCATAGGAGAAGAAAAACAGAGAATTTTAATCTTTTTTTTAATATCTCTTAAAAAAAAGGAGGCCAAAACGTCAACACCTAATAGAGTTTTTCTTATCTTTGCCCCCAAAAGAAGATAAAAACGACTAGATTATATTTTTATAACAAACCTAATATTAAAAAATCATGATTAAGAAGTTGTATTTGCCTTTAGTGGCATTGTTAGTCCTTGCTTTCACTTCATGTGGCAAGATGGGCGAATTGTCCGCTGATTACTTCACAACAAATCCTGAAGTGTTAGAGGCAGTTGGAGGTAAGGTTCCTGTTACTATTACAGGTAAATTCCCTGAAAAGTACTTCAAAAAGAACGCTATCGTTGAAGTTACTCCGGTTTTGAGATGGGATGGCGGTGAAGCTAAAGGTCAGCCAGCTAC
>HF993197.1:0-5374 GCA_000436795.1 Bacteroides sp. CAG:1076 | reverse complement strand
GAAAAAGTACAAGGTAACGACCAGACAATCTCTTACAAGACTGGTGGTACTTATACAATGAAAGCCTCTTTCGACTATGTTCCTGAAATGGCTAAATCTGAATTGTACCTTGATTTCAAAATCAAGAAAGGTAAAAAAGAATACACTATTCCTTCTGTAAAGATCGCTGATGGTGTAATCGCTACTTCAGAACTTCCTACAGTAAACTCAGCTAACGCAGCTTTGGCTCCGGATGCTTTCCAGCGTATTATCAAGCAGGCTAAAGAAGCTCAGATTATGTTCTTGATCCAGCAGGCTAACCTTCGTGCAAGCGAACTGAAGTCTGAAGGCTTGAAAGACTTCAACAAACAGGTTGTAACTGTTGCCGGTGATACTAAGAACTACAAACTGAACAATATCGAAATCTCTGCTTATGCTTCTCCTGATGGTGGTGTTAAGCTGAATACTACTTTGGCTGAAAATCGTCAGAACAATACTGAAAAGTATTTGAATAAAGAATTGAAGAAAGGTAAGATCGAAACTACAGTAGATGCTAAATACACTGCTCAGGACTGGGAAGGTTTCCAGGAATTGGTTTCTAAATCAAATATCCAGGATAAAGACCTGATCTTGCGTGTTCTTTCTATGTACAACGATCCAGAACAGCGTGAAACTGAAATCAAGAACATTTCTTCAGTTTACAAGACTTTGGCTGACGAAATTCTTCCTCAGTTGCGTCGTGCTCGCTTGACTGCAAACTATGATGTTATCGGTCGTAGCGATGAAGAAATCAACGAAGCATTTGATACAGATGCTAAGGTATTGAGCGTAGACGAATTGCTGTACGCTGCAACTCTGACAAACGATAAAGCTCGTCAGGAAGCTATCTACAAGAAAACTACAGAATTGTATCCTAACGATTTCCGTGCATACAACAATCTGGGTATGATGGCTTACGCTAACCGTGACTTTACAACTGCAGAAAACTACTTCAAACAAGCTGCTAGCAAGAATGCTAACGCTCCTGAAGTTAACACTAACCTTGGTTACATCGAAATGGTTAAGGGTAACGTTGCTAACGCTGAAACTTACTTGAGCAAGTCAACTGGTGCTAACACTGCTAACGAAGCTCTGGGTAACTTGTATATCAAACAAGGTCAGTACGACCGTGCCGTACAAGCATTCGGTGATACTAAGACTAACTCTGCTGCTTTGGCTCAGATTCTGGCTAAAGACTACAACAAAGCTAAAAATACTTTGAATGCAGTTCAGAATCCTGATGCTTACACTGACTACCTGATGGCTATCGTTGGTGCAAGAACAAACAATGCAGACTTGGTCAAGACTAGCATGGCTAAGGTTGCTCAGAAAGATGCAACTCTGGCTGCAAAAGCTCAGAATGACCGTGAATTTGCTAAATATGCAAACGAAATCAAATAATTGATTTTATCATATCTTTTGAAAAGCCGGAATACATTCCATTGTATTCCGGCTTTTTTATTACAAATAAATTATGTACTTTCGCAGAAAAGAAAACGGAAACATGAGAAAAATATTATTTCTACTCTTAGTAATAACCAGCTTGATTTCCTGCAAAAAGAAACCCGAATTTGTCTTGCAGGCAGAGCTTAAAGATTATACTTCCGACGAAATTCTGGTAGTATACGATGACCCTGTTTCCAAACTTGATACAATCGTTCCTAAAGACGGAAAATTTACTTATACATTCGCGCCTGATACACTGACATTATTCCGCCTGGTATCTCCAAATAACGGCAAGACAATACCTGTTGTTGCCGATAAGACCTTGCATATGACCTTAACAGGCTCCTTTGAAAGTCCGATAATCAGCGGTGACGGTGAGAATGGAGAATATGGCAAATTCCTCGAAAGTATACAAAGCATCAAGGATGACCACACTGCTGTATCAAAAAAAGCAGAGGAGTTTATCACACTCCATCCTCAATCATTCATTTCGGCATATCTTATCAACGAATATTTCGTACAAGTTCCTCAACCAGACATTGAAAAAATCCGCAACCTGATAGACCCACTGGAAGGAAGCGTAAAGGACAGCCGTATTCTGGGCGTCGTATTGAAATCAATTCCTCCGAAAAACAAGAATGAACGAGACGAAAAATATCTTGCCTATTTTTCTTGCAAAGACAGAAATGGAAAGTACATCACCTGGAGTAGTTCAGTAGAAAACAGCTATACATTGCTGAACTTTTGGGCCAGCTGGGATAAAAAAAGTATAACAGTCCGCGACTCTCTTGCCGAAATGGTCAAGAAACTTCCGGAAGACAAATTCAGAGTCCTCAATATTTCTCTCGACTATGAAAAAGAGAAATGGCTCGATGCATGCAAAGACGACAGCAAACAATGGCTCGAAATATGCGACTATAAAGGATGGGGCAACCAAGTTGTCAAACAAAACAATATCTATAAGTTACCGACCAACATTTTAGTAGACCGTAACCGAAAAGTCATTGACAAAGATTTATATGGCACTACCCTATATACAAAAGTAAAGCAACTCACTCAAGAAGAGAAGAAATAAAAATTACACCTTCATGTTAACCAAGCTATTCGGCGCAGCCGTACAAGGTATTGACGCCACTATCGTAACCATCGAAGTAAACAGCTCACGCGGCATAAAATTCTTTTTGGTAGGACTCCCCGATTCGGCTGTTAAAGAAAGCCATGAACGTATAATGTCGGCTTTGCAGGTAAATGGCTACAAGTTTCCTACCTGCCAGATAGTGGTAAATATGGCGCCAGCTGATGTCCGAAAAGAAGGTTCATCATACGACTTACCACTTGCCATCGGGATACTGGCTGCCACCGGAACTGTTGCATCTGAAAAGCTGAACCGATACCTTATTATTGGAGAACTGGGTCTGGATGGCAACTTACAGCCAATTAAAGGAGCACTTCCGATTGCCATCTGTGCCCGTCAGCAAGGGTTAGAAGGATTAATCCTTCCTAAGCAGAATGCTCGTGAGGCAGCCGTCGTAAACAATCTGAAAGTTTTGGGAGTAGAAAATATAACCGAAGTCATTGAATTTTTCAACGGCAACCGTATACTGGAACCCACAATCGTCAACACTCGCGAAGAATTCTATCGGAGCCAGACTAATTTTCCGTTCGACTTTGCCGACGTAAAAGGACAAGAAAGCGTAAAACGTGCCCTCGAAGTTGCAGCAGCCGGAGGACACAACCTTATTATGATAGGAGCGCCCGGCAGTGGAAAATCGATGATGGCAAAGTGTCTTCCCAGCATACTACCCCCATTGACACTCGCCGAAAGTCTGGAAACGACCAAAATACACTCTGTTGCCGGAAAACTGGGAAAAGAATCCTCACTGATAGCCGTACGCCCCTTCCGGAGTCCACATCATACCATCTCACAAGTAGCCATGGTAGGGGGAGGCAGCACTCCCCAACCGGGAGAAATCAGTCTGGCACACAATGGCGTACTTTTCCTCGATGAACTGCCGGAATTTAACCGAAGTGTACTTGAAGTACTTCGCCAGCCACTTGAAGACCGCCGTATAACCATTTCACGTTCCAAGTATACATTAGAATATCCTGCCAGCTTTACACTCATAGCTTCCATGAATCCTTGTCCGTGTGGTTATTATAATCATCCTACCCGCCATTGCGTTTGCAGTCCCGGACAAGTACAACGATATTTGAACAAGATATCCGGTCCATTACTCGACCGCATCGATATACAAATAGAAATTGTACCTGTACCCTTCGAAAAACTGTCCGAGCGCACTAACGGCGAACCAAGTGCAGCCATACGCGAGCGAGTTATTCGGGCAAGACAAATACAAGCCAACCGATTTGCCAACGATCCGGGAGTTCACTGCAATGCCCAAATGTCATCACGCCTACTGCATCAGTATGCACTGCCCGATGAAAAAGGACTTGCATTGCTTCGTAACGCTATGGAACGTTTTCACCTTTCAGCACGTGCATACGATCGCATCCTGAAGGTATCGAGAACCATTGCCGATCTGGAAGACTCAGCACAGATACTCCCCCATCATCTGGCTGAAGCGATAAGCTACCGTAATCTTGACCGCGAGAACTGGGCTGGATGAACAGACACAAACGATTTTAAACTCCAATATCAAGCGATTAATATAGCAACCAAGATGAAAAATATCAGCAGAAACGCAATAATCGGTTACCCAGCCGGAATAATCACTGGCATAACTTATGGTCTGAATCCCTTGTTCGGTGTCCCATTAATGAAAGACGGAGCAGCAATCGAATCCATTCTTTTCTTCCGTTATGCCATCGCCGTATTATTCTTAGGCGCCTTTCTTTTAATAAGCAAACAAAGTTTTAAAATTTCGTGGAAGCAAGCCGGAGTATTGCTTATCCTCGGACTACTTTATACATCAAGCAGCATATTTTTGTTCGAAGCATACAACTATATCGCCTCGGGACTTGCAACCACAATCATATTTCTTTATCCGGTACTTGTAGCTATTATCATGGTCTTCTTGCGAGTCGTTCCCTCCTGGCCAGTCTGGCTTTCTATTATCCTGACCTTTGCAGGCGTCGTCATTATGACGCAAAGTGACTCCACCCAAACCATCAGCCCGACAGGTGTCATTCTTTCTCTTGGCTCAGCCTTAGTCTATGCACTGTTTATCGTCATCATCAACCGGAGTAAAGTTATCAGCTCCATATCAAACAGCCTGCTGACATTCTATGCGCTGACGGTAGGTGCTATTATCTTTCTGGGAAAAATCATCCTATCGGATATTGATATTACAGCAGGAATTGAGCACAACATGGCATGGTTGAATCTGGTTGGCCTTGCCCTCCTTCCTACCGTAGTTTCTACAGCCACGCTGGCCATAGCGACACGAAATATCGGAGCCACCAAAGCTTCTGTCCTTGGTGTCTTCGAACCCGTTACGGCCATTCTTATCGGTACGATTGTTTTTGGGGAAGCTCTTACAACAAATATCATTGTGGGTATCCTGCTCTCTATAGCCGCCATAACTTTCATGATTGCCAAAACCAAACGATAATACCTTACTCTCCTGCAAGTTATTTAAAACAAAAAAGTAACTTTTTAGCCTTTCACAACCTTCACCTGCTCCGTCTGAAGCAGAGGAAACCCGCTATATCAAACAAGGTAATCGGAAAAAGGCAAAGAGAAACGAGCTCTGTGAAGGGCGTGAAGGGCCAAAAAGGCAAATAAAACTCTTTATATACGAGAAAGCTACAGTTTATAACTTCCAAAACCTCGGCACATTTTCCGAAAATTTGTACAAAAACTAAAATCTTTTGTACAAAAAATCAAAGAAGCCTCTCGACGTTATAAAGGTAGTGTAAAATAAACTGTGTCACGCATTATTTCCTATTA
>HF993196.1 GCA_000436795.1 Bacteroides sp. CAG:1076 | reverse complement strand
CACTGTGCAGAAGGCAATTCATCTTCCGTCACTACAGTCCATCCGTCTTCCTCATCTATGAAAACCTCCCAGGTTCCCATATTGATCATAGGTTCGATCGTGAAGACCATACCCGGCACCAGCAGCATACCGGTACCTTTTCTGCCATAATGCAGCACATCCGGCTCCTCATGGAATTTAAGTCCCGTACCATGACCGCACAAGTCCCTTACCACCGAGAATCCGTTTTTCTTTGCATGCTTTTCTATAGCATGACCTATATCTCCCACAAAGTTGAAAGGCTGTGCAGCTTCAATACCTATTTCAAGGCATTCCTTTGCTACACGAACCAGCTTTTCCTTCTCCGGAGTGGTCTTACCTATAATAAACATACGCGAAGCATCAGCGTAATACCCATCCAGAATGGTAGTAGCATCTACATTTATAATATCCCCTTCCTCCAGAATTTCTTCTTCCGAGGGTATACCATGGCATACAACCTCATTAATAGAGGTACATACACTTTTCGGGAAACCTTCATAATTTAAAGGAGCAGGTATACCTCCGTGGCTTGTCGTATACTCATATACAATTTTATCAATCTCAGCCGTACTCATTCCTTCACGGATTACCTCCGCTACTTTATCCAATACAGCTGTATTCAGCATACCACTCCGACGGATACCTTCTATCTGTTCAGGAGTCTTGATTAATTGACGGGTAGGAACTTCATGTCCCTTGTTCTGAAAATAAAGCACCTTCTTATCGAGCTCTGTCAGTTCAGCTCCTTTGGGAACTACCCAATTCATCCTATTCCTCCTCATAATTCTTATTCATCTTTTTATTATGTCGTGCAAAGTTAGCAGAAAAAAAATAGAAATACAGATTAATCTGACAAAAAATGTCACTCCCGTTCTCCTTTCCCTGACAGAGTTTAATTAAAGTTAAAAGAAAACTTGCATAATAATAATTCATCAAAAAGACATACGATTTTCTCGAATTTAAGTTATTTTTGCTATAGACTATTAGAAAACCGAATACAAACCTTTAAAATTGAAGCCATATGAACAAAACACAAATTGGCGAAAATGCAGGGATCGTTTGGAATATACTAAAAGACAACAGACACTGGGAATATGACAACCTTAAAAAAATTTCCGGTTTATCCGACAGAGACCTGAATGCAGCCTTAGGCTGGCTTGCCAGAGAAGATAAAATTGATTTCGACATGAACGAAGGAAGCGACCGCGTATTCTTAATAGTCAATGTATTTATCGGCTAACACGCCACAAAGCTTCCGGGCAAAAAGACAAAGGTTGCATCAAAACACTCCCAGAGGAGATTCGAGATGCAACCTTTATTTTTCCACGTCAAGGCAAAAAATCAGATGATTCTGTTTACGGTTATATCGGGAAATTCCTGCAAAAACATCAACAGCAGCCCTTCCTCATTCATCCGTTTAGCCTTGACCACCATACTGATGTGATAAATATTCTTTCCGTCCGAATAAGCTTCGGTCATTTCATAAGATACTACGACATAATTTCTGGTATTAAATTTTTTCGACACCCGTTTGATTGCCTCCTTATCATCCGTAGAAAAATCAATCATCATATTCCGCAAGCCGATGCTTTTAAAAAAGTAACTCAGCGTTTCCAGTCCCAGCAGCACCAGAAACGTAGCAGCAATTCCGATAGCATACATGCCGGCGCCCACCGCAAGACCAATCCCCGATGTCGCCCAGATACCGGCAGCCGTAGTCAGTCCCCTGACAATTTGCTTCTGCAAAATAATCGTTCCCGCACCTATAAAACCGATTCCGCTTACCACCTGTGCCGCAATCCGGCTGGGATCCACCCGAATCAAGTCAGTCTTAAGCACTTCCATAAAGCCATATTGCGAAACAATCATCATAAGCGCACTGCCCAGCGCTACCAGAAAATGCGTACGATACCCCGCTTCCTTTGCACGGTATTCACGTTCCAGTCCTATCAGCACCCCCATTGCTCCAGCAACAAAAAGGCGCAAGGCAAAATCCCAAAAGATACTCATAACATCTACTCCTTTTTATATTTCCTTCCCAGACCTTGCATCCGCACCCTACCACGTGCAGAAATAAACCTGCACGCCATCGCCGGATGTCAGCATCTGCAAGCCCTCGTCATTTTCCTCCGGCAACCACCTTCACGAAAATTCCCCGTACACCGATACACTTTCACAATCTTGCCAGAAAAGAAATGAGTCCGATAAAAAACTTTTATTACCCCGAATATACGGATAAAATTCGATTTGTGCTATCTTTGCGCCGATAAAACACCTGGATA
Organism: Bacteroides sp. CAG:1076; assembly: GCA_000436795.1. Lineage (GTDB taxonomy): Bacteria > Bacteroidota > Bacteroidia > Bacteroidales > Bacteroidaceae > Phocaeicola. The sequence continues at coordinate 16,775 of HF993196.1, read as the reverse complement.
AATTATGAAATATAAACTTTTAGTACTCGATCTCGACGGAACATTAACCAATTCACAAAAAGCTATCACAGAACATACGCGTGCCACCCTTATTGAAGCACAAAAACGTGGGTTGAAAATAGTGCTTGCCTCCGGCAGACCTACCTACGGAGTTGCGCCACTGGCCAACGCATTAGAGCTGGACAAATACGAAGGATACATTCTTTCATACAACGGAGGAGAAATCATCGACTGGAAAACCAGCAAAATAATGTATAAAAATCTGCTCGACCCGGAAGTACTTCCCTATTTATACCAATGCGCAAAAGACAATAACTTTGCCATCGTAACATACGAAAACGAATTTGTACTGACGGAACACCCCGATGACGAATACGTATTAAAAGAAGCATTGCTTAACGTGATGAAAATAAAGAAGGTAGACAATTTTCTTAAAGCAATACATCACCCGATAGCCAAGTGTCTGATTGTAGGAGATCCTACCCGCCTTGCCGTACTCGAAAAAGAAATGTACGAACACCTGAAAGACCGGATGGGAGTATTCCGTTCGGAACCTTATTTTCTGGAACTGGTGCCTAAAGGTATCGACAAGGCACAGTCGCTTGCCGTTCTCCTCAAGGAAATCGGTATGACCAAAGACGAGATGATAGCCGTAGGCGATGGATTCAATGACCTGTCGATGATAAAATACGCCGGACTTGGAGTCGCCATGGCAAACGCCCAGCCCGTCGTACGTGAAAATGCCGACTACATTACACTGTCGAACGATGAAGACGGTGTAGCAGCCGTAGTAGAAAAGTTCATTTTAGCATAATTTTATCGCCGCCGGGAACAAAGTTTTTTTCTTCCCGGCGGCGATATTTTATTTCATTTTCCATTACGGATTTTTGGGTTTACGGTCGAAAAAAGGATTTTTGGAAGATGCGCTTACAGGAATAGCATACACTTGTGTGCATCCGTCCAGCCAGTCAAGCTGCTGAGCAGCAAGTCCCGCAGAAAACATAACGCGAGTATCTACCCTGTTGTCGGCCGCGACAGAACAAGCCGACCCTATGGCTATACCCACATCCACACTGTTGATGGCACACGGAACCCCCTCCTCTCTTTCCTCGCAAGTGGCAAAGCCGCAATGACCGCAGTTCATTCCATGCGGATGTTCATGCGTTCCTATCAGCACCACACACTCTGCTTCCAGAATATTGTCGGCATCACGCAAGAAAAACTTGAAGCCGTTTTCCTCATACATCTGTTTCATCGTATCCGAAAGAATACGGATATTACTTTCCGTCACCATTGCCACTTCAATGATATCCACTCCTTTAGCCTTCGGAGCAGTACGAGCAGCAATCATCATCTGCTGAGCAATCTGCAATACTTGCTCATGGCGGCTGTCTCTTTCATTCAGTATCATATCGCATTAAAGTTAAAACATAACAACAAAAGGGTTATATCCGAGCCCCTCTGCAACGCATCGGACGCTCTAAATATAACCCTTTTTCTAAAATAAACCGTCAGAACGATTTATTTCTTTTTTCCTTTTTTCAGGTCATTTTCATGAATGGCCTCTTCTACTTGATAAGCCGGAGCATGTTTTTTATGCATGCCTTTCGGTTTTTTATTACCTGCAGCTCCCATAGTAAAAACCTCCTTTCAAAATCCTTTAAAAAGTCAAATTATAATTTATTATTTCAATAAATCCAACTGTTTGAAGCATTTAACCAGCTTTTCGATAGCAAAGTCAACCTGCTCTTTAGTATGAGTAGCCATCAAGGCAAAACGTACCAGTGTATCCTGAGGCGCACATGCCGGCGGAATAACAGGATTAATGAACACGCCCTCATCGAAAGCCAGCTTGGTAACTTCGAAAGTCTTGTCCGTATCACGTACATACAACGGGATAATAGGACTTTCCGTATCACCGATTTCAAAGCCAGCCTCACGGAAGCTCTTCAAGGCATAATTGGTAATCTTCCACAAGTTTTCCTGACGCTGAGGTTCAGTTTTGAAAATATGCAGAGCCTCCATTGCTGCAGCAGTAGCAGCCGGCGTATTACTTGCCTGGAATATATAAGAACGGGCATTATGACGCAACCAGTTAATTACATCTTTGTCACCGGCAACGAAGCCACCGATAGAAGCCAATGATTTGGAGAATGTACCCATAATCAGGTCAATGTCCTTGGTTACGCCGAAGTGATCGCATACACCTCGTCCGTTTCTACCAAACACACCCAGACCATGAGCTTCGTCTACATAAACACTGGCATTATATTTCTTCTTCAATCGAACAATCTCAGGAAGATTTGCCAAGTCGCCTTCCATAGAGAAGACACTATCCACTACAATCAGTTTGATAGCATCCGGCTCGCACTTCTGAAGCTCTTTCTCCAGAGCTTCCATATCGTTATGCTTATACTTCAGCTGAGTAGCAAAAGAAAGGCGGCGTCCGTCGACGATTGAAGCATGATCGCGGTCATCACAAATAATATAGTCACCACGTCCGGCCAACTGCGGGATAACTCCTTCATTAACGGTGAAGCCGGTAGAAAAACAGAGAGCTTCGTCCTTCCCCACGAAATCGGCCAATTCCTTCTCCAGTTCAACATGAATATCAAGGGTTCCGTTCAGCAAACGTGAGCCGGCACATCCGGTTCCGTACTTGCGGGTGGCAGCAATCGCTGCATCGATGATACGTTGGTCGTGAGTCAGACCCATGTACGAATTAGAGCCGAACATCAAAACCTTCTTTCCATCCATCATTACCTCTGTGTCTTGAGCGCTGTCAATCTCGCGGAAGTAAGGATAAACACCTCTCTCCATGTACATCTGAGGTGTTCTGAATTTACTTAGTTTGTCTTGTAATAATCCCATATTCTAATATCTGGTAAGCCCGATGACTTACATTAATTATAATTAACCGGACTCTTTCATGCCGGCAATTTCATAAAAAGAGTGCGCAAAGATAATAATTTTCGTTGTTTTAAACGCCTGTTACGGCAAAAAAAACGTTTTAAACATCATTTCTGCACAAAATGTACCACGGAATAAACAAAATAGTCGTATTTTTGTTTACTGAAAAGACTAAGCTGCTCAGACAAGATGGACCCAAAGAAAGAAATAGTATTTATAGTCAATCCGATATCAGGTACTCATGGAAAAGAGTTCATTCTGCATCAGATAGAAAAAAGACTGGACCATACATTATATAATTATACAATCCGAAAGACTGAATATGCCGGACATGCCATAGAAATAGCACGGCAGGCCGCCGAAGAAAAGAAAGACATCGTTGTGGCCATAGGCGGCGACGGAACAATCAACGAAGTAGGACGTGCCCTGATACACACCGACACGGCTATGGGCATCATTCCATGCGGCTCGGGCAACGGACTGGCTCGTCATCTGCATATTCCGCTGGAAGCACGCGGTGCTATCGAAGTCCTGAACCAGGGATTCATCAAGACCATCGACTATGGCCTGATAGACTCTCACCCGTTCTTCTGCACCTGCGGGGTCGGGTTCGACGCGTTTGTAAGCCTGAAGTTCGCCGACTCCGGAAAGAGAGGCCTGCTGACTTATCTGGAAAATACCTTACACGAGAGCCTTACTTACCGCCCCGAAACATACGAAATAGAGAACGCATCGGGGACGGTACGCTACAAGGCTTTTCTGATAGCTTGCGCCAATGCCTCCCAGTACGGCAATAATGCCTACATCGCCCCTCAGGCGTCGCTCACAGACGGTATGATGGATGTTACAATACTGGAACCGTTTACGGTACTCGATGTGCCTGCCTTGTCGTTTCAGTTGTTCAACAAGACCATCAACCAGAACAGCCGTATCAAGACCCTAAAGGAAAAAAAGATAACAATACATCGTGCACAGGAAGGTGTATTCCATTTCGACGGCGACCCTGCAATGGGAGGAAAGGATCTGGAAGTAGAAATTATCTCTAAAGGGCTGAAAGTCATTGCTCCTCAGAAGGGCAAGTCGCCCATTGAGGCCTTCAACGTGCTCCAGCACTTCACCGATTTTATAGGCAGCCGCCCTATTACATCGACCATCACACGCAAGCATAAAGAACTGCTTCAGATTAATCACAATCTGCTGCGTCGGCTTTCGAAAAGAGATTGACGGCACCGGTTCCGGAAAACGTCACCACGATATGAGAAAAACGTCCCGATGTTCTTCTAAAAACATCGGGACGTTTTTCTATTTTTTGTACAAAAACTCAGAAAATTTGTACAAATTTTCAAGAGAACTTCATAACGATTCAAGCCACATGCCTAAATGAAAATAATCACATGTTTAAATAAAAATCTTTTGTAAGCTCGATATATGCCGGACTATATACATGTCGCTCAAGTTCCACGACCAGATGTTCCGTATCACACACAGTTATCTTTCTGCCCAAAGCCAGCAGTACACGTTTGGGTACAGCTTCCGGTTTAGTGTGTATCAAGGTCTTACGCACCGGATATAAATGTACGTCGGCAGCCAGAAGCGTAAAGTCGTCGGCAGCATCTGCCGGAATGATAACAGAAAACACGCCTTCTTCGGACAGCAGCTTCTCCACGGCTGCCAGCAGGTCGGCAAAGGTAAGACCGGCCGTATGGCGGGCTGCATTTCTGCGCGCATCGGGGCAATGAACTTTTTCCACGAAGTAAGGCGGATTGGAAACAATCACATCAAATGTCCCGTCGGCTTCCCGGCACATCTGCCTCACATCCTTGCGGCAAATATCAATCCGTTCTCTCCAGGGAGATGACTTCACGTTTTCTTGCGCCTGTCCTACCGCCTGTTCATCAATGTCTATACCAACGACGGGAACCTGCGAGCGCTGGGCAATCATCAGTGCTATCAGTCCTGTTCCCGTACCGACATCAAGAATTCTTTTGGCACCGGCAACTTCCGTCCATGCGCCTAAAAGCACTCCGTCTGTTCCCACTTTCATGGCACATCGGTCATGGTAAACAGTAAACTGTTTGAATTTGAAATATGGATTGGGCATATTACTTACAATTCTTATTTTCCGTCAAAAATAAATAAATTATGCAGCTTTCGGGCGCAAAAATAGCATTTATTTTGTTAGCCACATTGTATTTGCAACAAATCTGCTTCCGTATTCGAAGCGGAATGTTTAACTTTGTACTCGTTTCTGAGCTTTGTAAAAATACGCTCTCATTTTAAATACACAAAAACGCGAATATGGTAAGAAGAAAAAAAATAGACACAGATAGTTTGATGAAAAAAGCAGGCGATGATGAACTCTCAATGGTTGCCGAAATAGATACTGCACCCGAAAATCTATCTGCCGATGAACTGGAGAAGGAAATTCCCATCATGACGTTGCGCAACATGGTGATGTTTCCAAGCGTGGTCATGCCTGTAACAGCAGGAAGACGCACTACGCTGAAACTCGTACACGAGGCGATGAAGGAAAAGAAACATATCGTCATTGCTACGCAGAAAGTCATGGAAGTGGAAGAGCCGGGACTGGCAGATTTATATCCTGTTGCTGTTATCGGACGCGTATTGCGCGTATTCGAAATGCCGGGCGGAAATACAACTGTAATCCTGCAGGCCAGCAATGTAAAGGTGCATCTGGATGAAGCAACGGAAACACGTCCTTACCTGAAAGGAAAGGTCAGCCTGATAGAAGAACAGATGGAGCCTAAGGATTCGGATGAATTCAAGGCACTCATGGATACATGCGTCGAACTGAGCAACAACTTTATTGATGTAGCCGACCACATGAGTCCCGACATTGCCTTTGCCCTGAAAAATCTGCCGAAGAACCACGTTCTTGTCAATTACATCTGTACCAACTTCCCTCTGTCGATAGAAGACAAGTTCCAGCTGATCAGCGAAAACACGTTAAAGGATCGCCTTTACAGCCTGATACAGATTTTGAACCGCGAAACGAAACTGGCCAATCTGAAACAAGATATCCAGATGCGTACACGGGAAGACCTGGACAAACAGCAGCGGGAATATTTTTTGCAGCAGCAGATCAAGAATATACAAGACGAACTGGGACGCGGTCAGGAAGACGAGATAGACGAACTGCGTGACAAGGGCAAGAAGAAAAAATGGAAAAAGGAAGTGGCTGAAGTTTTCGAACGCGAGGTTTCGAAACTGGAGCGAATCAACCCTCAGTCGCCCGATTATAACGTCCAGCTTACTTATCTGCAAACTTTACTGGCACTGCCCTGGGATGTATATACTACCGATGTACTGAACATTCCTAATGCCGAAAAGATATTGAACAAGGATCATTACGGACTGGAAAAGGTAAAGGAACGCATCCTGGAACATCTTGCCGTGCTGAAACTGAAAGGAGATTTGAAATCACCGATTATCTGCCTTTACGGTCCTCCGGGAGTCGGTAAGACTTCGCTGGGACGATCTATCGCCGCAGCCCTGAAGCGTAAATACGTACGCATGTCGCTGGGAGGTGTACACGATGAAGCCGAAATACGCGGACACCGTAAAACCTACATCGGAGCCATGCCGGGACGTATCATCAAAAGTCTTATCAAGGCAGAAGCATCAAACCCGGTCATTATCCTCGACGAAATAGACAAGCTCAGCAGCGACCGTCAGGGAGATCCGGCTTCGGCTATGCTGGAGGTACTGGATCCGGAACAGAATAATGCTTTCCACGACAATTACATCGATCTGGATTACGACTTGTCGAAAGTAATGTTCATTGCCACGGCAAACAATCTGGGAACTATCCCTACTCCGCTGCTCGACCGTATGGAACTGATTGAAGTGAGCGGATACATTACTGAAGAGAAAATCGAGATTGCACGCCGCCATCTTATCCCAAAAGAAATGGAAGCTACCGGTCTGAAGAAAGAACATGTAAAATTCACCAAAGCGGCCATCGAGTATATCATAGAGAATTATACGCGTGAAAGCGGGGTACGTGAACTGGAAAAGAAGATCAGCAAGGTAATGAGAAAGATTGCTCTCGAAATTGCCAGCGACAAGTTCGAAGGATTGCACGAACTGAAGCCAGCCGATATCCGCCAATATCTGGGAGTTCCCGAATATTCGCGCGACAAATATCAGGGAAATGATTATGCGGGCGTAGTTACGGGACTTGCATGGACTGCCGTAGGCGGAGAGATTCTGTTCGTGGAAACGAGCCTGAGCAAAGGTAAAGGCGGACGCCTTACCCTCACAGGAAATCTGGGAGATGTCATGAAGGAATCGGCGATGCTGGCTTTGGAATACCTGAAAGCCCATACGCATCTGCTCGACCTGCCGGAGGGAATCTTCGAAAACTGGAACATTCATATCCATGTGCCGGAAGGAGCTATTCCTAAGGATGGACCGTCTGCGGGTATAACCATGGTCACCTCACTGGCTTCTGCACTTACCCAGCGCAAGGTGAAGGCTAATCTGGCCATGACGGGAGAAATAACCCTCCGTGGAAAGGTATTGCCGGTAGGTGGAATCCGTGAAAAGATTCTGGCGGCAAAACGTGCAGGCATCACCGATATTATCTTGTGCGAAGAAAACCGTAAGGATATAGAGGAAATTCAACCGTTATACCTGAAAGGACTGAACTTCCACTACGTAAAAGATATTAAAGAGGTACTTGCCTTGGCGCTGACAGACGAAAAAGTAGCCGATGCCATAGACTTTACTGTAACCGACGAAAAAGAAAAAGAGAAAGAAAAGTAAAAGCCTGTTTTTTAGAATATGAAATTCGAATTACAATATACTGATCCGCGTTCGAATGCCCGTGCCGGACTTATCACAACCGACCACGGACAGATAGAAACGCCTATCTTCATGCCTGTAGGTACACTGGGCAGTGTAAAAGCTGTACACCTGCACGAATTGAAAGACGATATAAAGGCACAAATTATTTTAGGAAATACTTACCACCTCTACCTGCGTCCGGGACTTGATGTCCTGGAGAAGGCTGGTGGTTTGCATAAATTCAACGGATTTGACCGCCCGATGCTGACAGACAGCGGCGGCTTTCAGGTCTTTTCTCTTGCCGGCATCCGTAAGATGAAGGAAGAAGGAGTAGAGTTCCGCTCTCATATCGATGGTTCCAAGCACATGTTCACTCCTGAACGTGTGATGGATATTGAGCGTACCATCGGAGCCGATATCATAATGGCTTTCGACGAATGTACTCCGGGCACTGCCGATTACGAATATGCGAAGAAGTCGATGGAACGTACTCACCGCTGGCTGGACCGCTGTATCACCCGCTTTAATGAAACAGAGCCTAAGTACGGTTACCAGCAGTCGCTCTTCCCTATCGTACAAGGTTGCGTTTATCCGGACTTGCGCCGCCGCTCGGCCGAATACATCGCATCGAAAAATGCCGATGGTAACGCAATCGGCGGACTGGCAGTAGGCGAACCTACTGAAAAGATGTACGAAATGATTGAAGTAGTCAATGAAATACTACCGACCGACCGGCCACGTTATCTGATGGGGGTAGGTACTCCGGTAAATATTCTGGAGGGCATTGAACGCGGAGTCGATATGTTCGACTGTGTAATGCCAACCCGTAACGGACGAAACGGAATGCTCTTTACCAAAGACGGCATTATGAACATGCGCAACAAGAAATGGGAATACGACTACTCTCCCATCGAAGCCGACGGAGCTTCGTATGTAGACACAATGTATAGCCGCGCCTATCTGCGCCACCTGTTCCACGCACAAGAGCTGCTGGCCCTGCAGATAGCTTCTATCCACAACCTGGCTTTCTATTTGTGGTTGGTGGGCGAAGCGCGTAAACACATCATTGCCGGTGACTTCTCTACCTGGAAACCTGCTATGGTGAAACGCATTTCTACAAGATTATAAAATATTCCGGTAATGAAACTGATAAGCAAACTCCAACTGAAAGAACTTTTAAAAAGGAAATGGCTGAAAAGACTTGACCGCTATATAATTGTCAAGTTTCTGGGAACCTACTTTTTCGCCATCGCCTTGATTATCTCTATTGCCGTAGTATTCGACGTCAACGAAAACATTGACCACTTTATCAATAATAAGGCACCGCTGAAAGCAATCATATTTGATTACTATCTGAACTTTATACCTTATTATACTAACTTGTTCAGCCCGTTGTTCGTTTTTATCGCGGTAATCTTCTTCACCTCAAAGCTGGCGGAAAACTCCGAAATCATTGCCATGTTTTCTACCGGAATGAGTTTTAAACGACTCATGGTACCGTATATGATTTCGGCTGCCATCATTTCGGCCGTGACATTTGTTCTGGGTACGGAAGTAATTCCAACAGGAAGTGTTACCCGTCTGAGGTTTGAAGAGCTCTACAAGAAGAAGAAATCGGCAGACTACGCACGAAATATCCAGTTGGAAGTAGACAGTGGAGTGGTCGCTTATATGGAAAGATATGACGCCTACAGCAAGAGTGGCTATCATTTTTCGCTGGACAAATTCGAAGATCATAAACTTGTATCACACCTTACAGCTCGCCGGGCAACGTATGATACAACCATGTATCACCGTTGGATCATCAGAGATTACATGATACGCGAAATGAAAGGTATGCGCGAACACATCACGCGGGGCGACCGTCTGGATTCTATCATCAATATGGAACCTCAGGATTTTCTGATTACACGTGGACAGCAGGAAACAATGACCAGTCCGCAGCTTCGGGAATATATCACCAAACAAAAGCAACGAGGTTTTGCCAACATTAAAGAATTTGAGGTAGAATATCATCGGCGTATTGCCATGTCGTTTGCCGCATTTATCCTGACATCTATCGGACTATCATTATCGTCCCGTAAGGTAAAAGGCGGCATGGGACTGCATCTGGGTATCGGACTGGGACTTAGTTTTTCGTATATTCTGTTCCAGACTATCTCATCGACCTTCGCCATAAACGGTAATATGTCGCCTGCCATTGCAGTATGGATACCCAATGTGCTATATCTTTTTATTGCCATCTACCTGTATCGTAAAGCACCTAAATAAAACAGTATACTATCTTTTCAGGCATATAATGCTATGGGGCTCACATTTTCCTCGTACATTATATGCCTGAAATGTATCCGTCGTAGAACACAACTACCACTTGATGGTTTATATTGCTCTTTATCAACTAACTTAAATGATATAAACCATGTACACAGTAACCATTAATCTACAAATTTCTTTCGAGGAAGAAAATCAAGCGTGCAACAAGGAACTTATTCAACTTATTTATGAAGAACTTAAGCAATCGGCTCAACTCATACCCAACAAGTACAATAAGACGTCCCCCCACTCCGTTTCCGGCAGCAATATCTCCTTACCAGATTTCTTTGGATTTGCCAACCATGAAGCCAATGAGTTAGAACTTAATCACAGGTATAATACCTCGCGCAACCACCGTACAGCTATCAAACGCCTGCAAGAGTATACAGAATCTCCCATACTTCCTTTCAATCGCATTACAGCACAATTTATCTCCAACTTCGAAAACTTCCTGAAATCCCGGGAATGCAGCCTAAACACGATTTCATGCTATATGCGTTCATTAAGGGCTATTTATAACAAAGCCGTCGACCAGCAACTGGTAGTCCAGCAATTTCCTTTCAATAATGTCTTCACAGGTACAGAAATTACACGTAAAAGAGCCGTATCATGTATGCTCATTCGAAGACTTTCTGAACTGGACTGTACTTCTAATCCGGCAATGCAACTGACAAAAGATATTTTCTTATTTAGCTTTTATACCCGTGGCATCTCGTTTATAGATATTGCCTATATGCAATATTCACACATAGAAAACGGCTATCTAAAATACCAGCGCAGCAAAACACACCAACACCTATCTGTGCGATTGGAAAAACCTGCTTATAAAATTATTAACCGATATCGTGGCATCTCACAAGCCGATTACTTGTTTCCGATATTGACAAGTACGGAAGCCGAACAGTGCTATAAAGAATATCGCTATCAGTTGGGATTATATAACAAACGACTCAACCGTCTGGGAACTTTATTGGGATTAAAATATAGCTTATCGTCGTATGTGTCACGCCACACATGGGCAACTTTGGCACGAGAGTGTGGAATCCCAATGCCTGTTATCAGCGAAGGATTAGGGCATACCTCGGAACGAACTACACGCATATACATCAAACCGCTGGACAAACAACAGATAGATAAGGCTAATCATAAATTATTATACAAGACTTTATTCTCCGCCAGAGATACAGAAAAGAAATAAATACACCTTATATATTATATATAAAAAAGAAGTTGCCCACTCCCGGAAAATCCGTACAGAGGGCAACTTTTTGCTTTTTGTTGTATTCAAAAATTTTCTACCTCCACCTTCCTACCCGAAATCAATTCAGGAAAGAAGCCAATTCGGCTGTGGTAACGTTCTTAGCCACAATTATACCGCGGCTGTTTATCAGATAATTCTTAAAGCCACGCTCCAGGTCGTACGCCCGGAAAATCTCCGAATCGGAACCATCTGTTTCTACATAACAGTCGGATTCTGCCAATCCATCCTGCTTTACCGTTGCATTAAAAACCGATGCATAGCGGTCAAAAGAAACAGAAATCAACTTTATCTGGCTATATTTTTCTGCCAGATGCGCCAATGCAGCATTTTTTTCTCTGGACGCCGCATCGTAACTTGCCCAGAAGCTCAATAAAGTGTAACCCTCACGGGCATTGTGCAGATTGAGCAACTGCACAGAATCGCAAAGCATCAACTGAGGGGCTTCATCACCCAGCTTCAGTTTCTCTGCTGGAACGCTCTCCTTGCTAAAGCTCAGAGAGATTAGGGAACCTAAAATTAATACAACAAAAAACCATTTTACACTTTTAATCATGTAATTTGATTTTAGTTAATACTATCCGGGACTGCCCTTTCACAGTGATTTCTACCCGGAACATTGCCTGATGAAGTACATCTTTTTACAAAGAACAAACTTCATTATCTTGAGAAATCTGCCGCAAAGATAACTACTTTTTCTTTCATTGCCTAATAAAGATGCTACTTTTTATGTTTTGCAACATATTTTTATATTTTCATTTTTTAAGACAATTCACAAATCTGTGTGACTTTATGGGTAGAAAAGCAAGAAAACAGTATATTTGCAATTAATATCAGCATTATATACATGGATAAAACAACTACTGAACTCGTACTCATACGTATCAGCGGACTGGATCGTCCGGGGTTAACCGCTTCCATCACCGAAATTCTTTCGGGATACGATGTAGACATAATGGATATTGGCCAAGCTGACATTCACAGCACACTTTCGTTAGGCATTCTTTTCAAGTGCTGTGAAAAAGATTCAGGCAATATCATGAAAGATTTGCTTTTCAAAGCATCGGAATTAGGAATCAACATCCGTTTCTACCCCATTTCACGGGAAGAATATGAGGAATGGGTAAACATGCAAGGGAAAAACCGCTATATTCTGACACTATTGGGACGTAAACTTACAGCTCAGCAAATAGCTGGAGCAACTAAGATTCTGGCAGAACAGGGATTGAATATAGATGCTATCAGACGTTTGACCGGCCGTGTTCCCTTAGACGAGCGTAAGGCAAAAGTACGTGCCTGCATTGAATTTTCAGTTCGTGGTACTCCTCACGATATAGACGAATTGCAAAGAGACTTAATGCGGCTGAGCAGTACACTGGAGATGGATTTTTCATTCCAGAAAGATACCATGTATCGCCGGATGCGAAGGCTGATCTGCTTCGATATGGATTCCACTCTGATAGAAACTGAAGTCATAGATGAGCTGGCAAAACGTGCAGGTGTAGGCAAGCAAGTACAAGAAATAACCGAACGCGCCATGCGAGGGGAAATAGATTTCCGGGAAAGTTTCAAAGAACGTGTTGCCCTGCTTAAGGGACTGGATGAAAGCGTCATGAAAGATATTGCCGAACATTTACCTATCACAGAAGGAGTAGAACGCTTGATGTATGTATTGAAACGTTACGGATATAAGATAGCCATTTTATCAGGAGGATTTACATATTTCGGCAACTACCTGAAAGAACGTTTCGGCATCGATTATGTATACGCCAACAATCTGGAAATTGTAGATGGCAAGCTTACCGGACGTTACGTAGGCGATATTGTAGACGGAAAACGCAAAGCCGAACTATTACAGCTTATTGCACAGGTAGAAAACGTGGATATCGCACAGACAATTGCTGTAGGAGATGGAGCCAATGACTTGCCAATGCTTTCGGTTGCAGGCTTAGGCATTGCGTTTCATGCCAAGCCCAAGGTGAAGGCCAATGCCAAGCAGTCAATAAACACCATCGGACTGGACGGAGTATTATACTTTTTAGGATTTAAGGATTCATACCTCGACGAGCGAGGAAATAGTTAATTTATTTGAGAAACAATATATGAAGTTTTCAGAACTGAACTTAGAAGATAGTGTACTACAGGCACTCGATGCCATGAACTTTCAGGAGTGTACTCCGGTACAAGAGCAGACTATACCTGTCATTCTGGAAGGGAAAGATTTAATAGGTGTAGCTCAAACCGGAACGGGCAAAACGGCAGCTTATTTATTACCTGTCATCAACCAGTTGAGTAAAGGAGGTTATCCGGCCGATGCCATAAATTGCGTCATCATGTCCCCTACCCGTGAGTTGGCACAACAGATAGACCAGCAAATGGAAGGCTTTTCTTATTTTATGCCGGTTTCAAGCGTAGCCATCTATGGAGGAAACGATGGAGTACGCTTTGAGCAGGAAAAGAAAGGTCTGACATTGGGGGCAGATGTGGTTATTGCCACACCGGGACGTCTTATCAGCCATTTAAGTTTAGGATATGTAGATTTATCGAAAGTTTCCTTCTTTATTCTTGATGAAGCCGACCGTATGCTGGACATGGGATTTGCCGATGATATCATGCAAATAGTTAAATATCTGCCCAAAGAGCGACAAACCATTATGTTTTCGGCTACAATGCCTGCCAAAATACAGCAACTTGCAAAAACGATACTGCAAAATCCGGTAGAAATAAAGCTGGCAGTATCAAAGCCGGCCGAAAAAATAATACAAGCAGCTTATATATGCTACGAAGCTCAAAAGTTAGGTATCATAGAAAGCCTGTTCAGCCAGCAAAAGCCTGAACGAGTTATCATTTTTGCATCATCCAAGTTAAAAGTAAAAGAAGTCGCTAAATCGTTGAAACGAATGAACCTGAATGTAGGAGAAATGCATTCCGACCTTGAACAGAGCCAGCGTGATGCCATTATGCATGAATTCCGTAACGGACGTATCAACATGCTGGTAGCAACCGACATCGTAGCACGTGGTATCGATATAGACGACATCAGATTGGTCATCAATTACGACGTCCCTAACGACAGTGAAGACTATGTGCACAGAATTGGCCGTACTGCACGTGCCAATAATGACGGATGTGCCATTACTTTCGTCAGCGAAACAGAACAAAGCAAATTTAAACAAATAGAAAATTTTCTGGAGAAAGATATCTACAAGATACCTGTTCCCTACGAACTGGGAGAATCCCCAAAGTACGCACCGAAGGAAACTCACAAAAAAAATTCTGCAGGCAGAAACAAAAGCAAGAAACGTACTTATAAAAAACATCCGGGAAATAAGCCTGAAAAAGCATAACTCAATTGTATGAACCACCTGTTATATGAATATTCACTTTGCACGGCATTGGCGCTAATGATTTTTTTCGGCTTCTATTTTATCTTTGCCCAGACGCCCGACAAATCTATTTTCAGAAATTACCTTCGCTCACGCCGTACAATGGGTACGGCGCTTCTTGTACTTTCGGCAAACTATGCAGTACATTTGTTCTGTGGCATTCGCTTTACCAGCCACAATGCAGCCATTCTGATGAACTTGTCTACCTACTTTTTATGCTACTGGCTTTTCAGTTCTGCTCTGACTTCACTGCTTGACCGCTTTTACATCACGCGCCAACGTTTTATACAACACATAACGCTATGGGTGCTGTTTACAATTCTGGCAGGATGCGTACTGTTTTATCTGCCCAAGGGAACGATACAGAACTCCGCACTTCTATGTATGGCAACATGGCTGTTTGCGTATGGCATCCGGCTGGCACGCCGTCTAATTCTGGCATACCGGCGTGCTGTCAGACTTTTCGACGACACCCATGCCGATGATATTGGTGCATACATACGCTGGCTTTCCATCTTTACATACTGGGCTGCCATTTTTGGTGTAAGTTGCGGAATACTTACCTTCCTTCCAGACCGGTATATTTTTATATGGATTCTTTCTTCCATTCCTTTTTATATTTACCTGTATCATTCTTATATGAACTATTTATTGTTCTACGAACCGATAGAGCGTGCATTGGAAGAAGAAACATCAGAAAACAAAGAAACATTATCCCCCTCTTGTTACACAGATATAGCAGAAAACATAAAAAAATGGTTGGATGAAGATGGTTTCATACGCCAAGGTCTCACTATCAAAGAACTTGCTGAAACACTTCATACAAATCGTACATACCTCTCAAACTATATCAAAACTGCATACCATCAGTCTTTCCGCGACTGGATAACCGCTTACCGCATTGAATATGCTAAACGTCTGATGATTCAATATCCAGAGCAAACCATTGCCGAAATATCCGAAAAATCAGGCTTTTTATCTCTAAGCCATTTTATAAGAATCTTTAGAGAAAAAGAAGGTATTTCTCCTGCTAAATGGCGGAAATCAAGGTTCTGAAACAAAATAATTTTACAGTCTTCCTATAGCCTAAATAACAAAAAATAGCTCAAACGACAACCGGCGGGTTGCCTAAACAGCAAAAATTTGTCAAACGGACAAAACGATTTTTTTTATTATTCCAAGCCAAGGATTAATAATTTTTTTTATTTTACTTTGTCCAATAAGATTGACTAAGCTGTATTAAAAATCAATAATTTATGATGCTATTAAAAAGGTTAATGACTACTGTTTTACTAATGTTTGCACTATTATTGCCAACAATGGCACAGCAGAAAGCAGACACGACCTACACCTTCCGGTTCGTTCCGCAGAAGGATATGTTCTATGTGCCATGGAGTGGAAATAACATAGAGCTTGCCCGCCTGCTAAAATGCATCGAAAGCAACCGAACGGACATTCTTGACAGCAGACTGCCGCTGCTGGTTGACGGCTATTGCAAGTCATTGGGCAGCGAAACCGAGAATCTGGCTACGGCGAAAATCCGTTCCAACCGTGTAAAATCGGAACTGATTACACGCGCAGGAATAAAAGAAGAAAACTTCATCACCCGCAACCATGCGACAGAGGGCGATTTCGTCACCGTGCGCCTGACGGTTCCTGTAAGGGAGGCTACTGTATCTGATGCGGAAGCAGAAGCAGAGGCACGACGCAAGGCTGAGGCCGAACGTCTGGCAGCCGAGAAGCGTGCCGAACAAGAACGGCTTGCCGAAGAACAGCGCAAAGCGGAAGAAGCCCAACCAAATACCCTTACCGACATGCCGTCGGAAACAAAAAAACCAACCGATTATCATCTCTCCCTGCGTGCCAACCTGCTGCGCTGGGCTACCCTGACACCCGATTTAGGACTTGAATGGCGCATCTGCCCGTCGTGGGGCATTGCCGTAAACGGCTCGTGGACTTCTTGGACGTGGAGCGACAAGGACCGCCGCTATGCACTCTGGGAAGTGGCTCCGGAAGTGCGTTACTATATGGGCGAGAAGAAAGCCTGGTATCTGGGTGCGATGTTCAAGGCCGGACAGTTCAACTACAAGCTCTCCGAA
>HF993195.1 GCA_000436795.1 Bacteroides sp. CAG:1076 | reverse complement strand
CCTTTTCAAAGGTCGTGGGTGTGGGCAAAGCCCACAAATACTTTCCGCTTATGCAATCTAATGATAGCCAAACAGCTCGCTGTTTGGCGGCTTGAACACAACGGCGTTAGCTAAATTTCAATCCCCCGACCGACACTCCGCTAAACCATAATTTAATATTTTTAATCAGCTATGTCGTAATAATACGATTAGCGGCAAAGCAATTTTCATCACTTTGTCCGCTAACCGCTAATCACTGATTAATCACGATACTCCTCGATTGTGTAAGCCTCGAAAAGGTCGCCCTCTTTAATATCGTTAAAACGCTCAAGACCGATACCGCACTCGTAGCCCTCGTTTACTTCCTTAACCGCATCTTTAAAACGCTGTAATGATGCGATAGTATCCTCGGCAATTACGATACCGTCACGAATAACTCTTACGCCTGCGTTTCTTACAATCTTACCGCTCTTTACATAAGAACCCGAAATTGTACCTACGGACTTAATCTTAATTACATTTCTGCACTCTGCAGTGCCGAGAACTACCTCTCTTGTCTTAGGAGCGAGCATACCCTTCATAGCAGCCTCAATCTCCTCAATGCAATCGTAGATAATTCTGTAAAGACGCATATCAACGCCTGCGCTTTCCGCATTTGCGGCAGCAACGCTGTCAGGACGAACATTAAAGCCTACTATAATTGCATTTGAAGCCTCGGCGAGCATAACATCGGATTCATTGATAGCACCTACACCGCCGTGAATTACATTTACTCTTACCTCGTCGTTTGAAAGCTTTTCAAGTGACTGTTTTACAGCCTCAACAGAACCCTGAACATCGGCTTTAACGATAATCTGTAATTCCTTAACCTCGCCTAACTTCATCTGGTCAAAGAGGTTGTCGAGTGTAACCTTAGTCTGAGCCTTGAACTGCTCCTCTTTCTGAGATGCCTTTCTCTGCTCAACAAGCTCTCTTGCAAGTTTTTCATCAGAAACAGCGTTGAATATATCGCCACCCTGCGGAACTTCTGCAAGACCTGTAATTTCAACAGGAACCGAAGGGCCTGCCTCTTTTACTCTCTCGCCCTTATCGTTTACCATTACTCTTACTCTGCCTACGCAAGTACCTGCAATTACGATGTCACCCTGATGAAGTGTACCGTTCTGTACAAGTACAGTGGCAATAGGACCTCTGCCTTTATCAAGACGAGCCTCAATAACAGTACCTTTTGCGGCTCTGTCAGGGTTAGCCTTAAGCTCTTTCATTTCTGCAATAAGTGTTACCATTTCGAGGAGGTCGTCAAGACCCTCTTTGGTTTTTGCAGATACAGGAATACAAGGTGTGTCGCCGCCCCATTCCTCCGGAACAAGCTCATACTCTGTAAGCTGCTGCTTAACATTCTCCGGATTTGCGCCGACCTTATCCATTTTATTGATAGCAACAATTACAGATACACCCGCAGCCTTTGCGTGGTTGATAGCCTCTACTGTCTGCGGCATAATACCGTCATCGGCAGCTACAACGAGGATTGCAATATCTGTTACCTGCGCACCTCTTGCTCTCATAGTAGTGAAAGCCTCGTGACCCGGTGTGTCAAGGAAGGTGATAGGCTTGCCGTTGATTTCTACTCTGTAAGCACCAATGTGCTGAGTAATACCGCCTGCCTCGCCTGCTGTAACATTTGCATGACGGATAGCGTCAAGGATTGAAGTTTTACCGTGGTCAACATGACCCATTACAACTACAACCGGCGCTCTCTCTACGAGATTTGTATCGTCATCTTCACTGTCGTCAATAATTCTTTCTTCGATTGTAACCACAACTTCTTTTTCAACCTTTGCGTGGAACTCCATTGCAATGAGTGACGCTGTATCAAAGTCGATTGTGTCGGTTGCTGTTACCATTGTACCCATAAGGAATGCCTTTTTAACAACCTCGGCAACAGTAGCCTTAAGTCTTAAAGCAAGCTCCTGTACTACGATTTCGTCAGGAATCTGAATTGTCATCTGCTTTTGCTTACGCTCAAGCGCAATACGCTTTAAACGCTCCTGCTCGGTTTCTCTCTTGCCCTGTCTTCTGCCCTTCTGCTTTTGAGAACGGTTAGTAAACTTCTGCTTTTTAACAGTGTTGTCTGTACTTCTCATCTTTGAAGATGCGTTTGCAAGGTCATCGTACTTCTGGTTGTAACGCTCAACATCAACATTTACGGCACGGGTATCAATTACTCTGCGCTTACGGGTTGAAGTTTCTTCCTCGCTTGTAATTTCAACAGGCTTTGACTCTGCCTTTGGTTCAGCCTTTGGTTCAGCCTTTGTTTGCTTTGCAGACTTATCCTGAACTTTATTCTGCTTTTTGCCCTCTGCCTTGTTGTCCTTATTGTCAGACTTGCGGTCATTCTTTCTGCCGTTCGGCTTGTTGTCTTTGCTGTCTTTATTATTAGCCTTTTTCTCGGCTTTAACCTCTGCCTTTGCAGGTTCTGCGGTTTTATTTCTTGACGCAAAAAACTTATCAAAATTTGCCACATTGTTTTTCTGTGTTACGGCGTCAAAAATAATATTAAGTTCGCTCTCCTCGAGAGTAGCCATAGCCTTTTTTGTAACATCGCAATTTTTCTCAAGAATATCTGAAATTTCTTTTACACTAACGCCTAAATCCTTGGCAACATCTCTTACTTTGTATTTTATCATATTATTCTCCTCTCTGTTCACCTTCAATAAGCATAGCAAGCTTATCTGCAAAACCTTTGTCCTCCACCGATAAAACTCCGCAAAGTTTGCCGAGTGAAAAACTTATTTCATCTTTGGTTCTGTTTACTTCAAGTACACGAACATTTTGCTTATGCGCCTGCAATAAAACAGGCTTTAAGCTGTTTTGTGAAAAATCATTTGCATACAAAATCAGTTTTGCCTTGCTCTTTGCCATTGAGTCAATGCAGGGGTCAGCTCCGATTACAAGCTTTCCTGCACGGCGGCACAATCCGAGCAACGACAATATTCTGTCATTCATATCCGACTGCCTCCCTTAGCTGTCCGCTTTCAAGCTGTTTTCAAGCTGTTCATAAACTTCGTCGGGGATTTTGCAGGAAAACGCTCTTTCAAACCGTCTTGCCTTTCTCGCTTTTTCAAAACATTTTATGTCGTGGCAAATATACGCTCCTCTTCCCGACTTTTTACCCGTAAGGTCAAGACTTATCTCGCCCTTTGCGGTTAAATTGCCGTTCTCGTCCTTGGTATCGGGAGCTTTTACTACTCTGATAAGCTCACGCTTTTCTTTCATTTCGCCACAACCTGTGCATTTTCTAAGCGGCTGTTTTTTCTGTGTCATAAAATCCCTCCCTGCATTTATATATTTATATTTTATATAAAATTATTCTTCGTTTGTATTCTCATCAGCCTCAACATCAGCCTCGGCAGTTTTCTCGCCGTCAAGGTCGAGTGCCTCTGTATTCTCTTCTGCTGTATCGTCAAGCTCAAGTGTATCTTCTGCTGTTGTATCTTCGGCAACTTCGAGTTTTTCGTCCTCTTCATCTTCTCCGAAGAAACCGCTTTCGGGACGAATGTCAATCTTCCAGCCTGTAAGTCTTGCGGCAAGGCGGGCATTCTGACCCTTGTTGCCGATAGCAAGAGAAAGCTGACCGTCCGGAACAGTTACTCTGCAGTTTTTGTTCTCAAGGTCTGTAATTTCAACGCTCAATACCTTTGCAGGAGAAAGTGCGGCTGAAATGTACTTCTGCGGGTCATCGCTGTATTCGATAATATCAATCTTCTCACCGCCAAGCTCGTCAACAATGCTGTTTACACGAGCGCCCTTTGTACCGATACAAGCACCTACGGCATCAATGTCGGGATTTTTGCTGACAACAGCCATTTTGGTTCTTGAACCTGCCTCACGGGAAACCGATTTGATTTCAACAACACCGTCGAAAATTTCAGGTACTTCCTGCTCAAAAAGTCTTTTAACAAGGTCTTGATGTGATCTTGAAATTATAGCACGAGGACCTTTTTCGCTTGTCTTTACATCAGCGATATAAACCTTGATGTGGTCGCCCTCCTTGAGGTTATCGTGACCGATTTGCTCGCTCTTAGGGAGCATAGCCTCGCTCTTGCCTATTCTGATAACTGCCGCACCGCTCTTAGGGTCAATTCTTTCAACAGTAGCTGTAACGAGTTCGCCGAGCTTGCTCTTGAATTCTGAAAGCGTCTGACCCTTTTCGCCTGTACGGATACCCTGACGAATAGTATTTCTCGCAGCGCCGATTGCAATTCTGCCTAAGTCCTTAGGGTCGAGCGGAATAGCAACCTTATCGTCAATATTGATTGCTTTTCTCTTAAGGATCTTCTGTGCGTCCTCAAGCGAAATCTCGTAATCAGGATCAAAAACTTCTTCAACAACAGTTTTCTTAAGTCTTACATCAAAGACATTTTTGTCCGGAAGAATTTTGAAAACCACTTCGTCGTTACCGCCGTAGTAATTTTTGCAGGCAACCTCAATACCTTTTTCGATGTTTTCAATCATATAGTCCATTGGAATGCCTTTTTCTTTTTCAAGCATTTCAAGAGCAGCAAAAAGTTCCTTAGTATTCATTTTTCTGATCATCCTTTTCTCTTATCTTAAAATTGTTTTAATAAACTGAAGTTACATATCAAAGTCGTCAAGTTTAATCCAAGACGCATCTTTTTTATTGATAGTTATATGGTTCTCTCCGTCGTGGTCGGAGATTGTTACCTCGCCGTTATCGTAAGCGTCAAGCACGCCGCCGAATTCTCTGCCTATGCCCTCGATAGGACGGAGCATTTTGACTTTGATGTCAGCGCCGATAAACTGCATAAAATGCTCGTCACGCACAAGCTCACGCTCAAGCCCCGGAGAGCATACCTCAAGGCAATATGCACTCTCAATAGGGTCAAGCTCGTCAAGCGGCTTGTCAATAGCACGGGATACATTCTCGCAATCGGTAATATCAATGCCGTCAGGCTTGTCGATATAAACTCTTAAAAACCAGTCGGCGCCCTCTTTAACATAGCGCACATCCCAAAGCGAAAGTCCGAAATCCTTAACAATAGGCTCGCAAAGCTCCCAAACCTTAGTCACGGTAAGACCGCCTTTTTTCTTTGCCATAAATACCTCCTTATGAGCGTTTGCAACAAAGCATAACGCAGTTGCAAATTATTTTCACCGTAAGCAACTGTAAAGCAATCAAGCACAGGTTAGTTTAATGTTGCAAGTTATAACCGACCGATTACAAGTGTATAAGCCGATACAATACAATAAACATACACCACTCAATAACACCGCAGTTGCAAACAGAAAGGAGTGGGCTTACTTCCCACTCCTTACTTTACAATACTTATTGTATTTAATTATAACACCATTAATATGAGATTGCAAGGGATTTTTGAAAATTCTTTTAAATAAAAAACGGCCTTTACTTAGACCGTTTCCTTTGGCAGGGGCAGAAGGATGCTGACTGCTCATAAGGATAACGTTAATGCCTATTTGATTTTTAAAATAATTTTATTGTAAAAATTCAAGGCTCTGAAACCTAGTTAGAGATCTAAACACTATAAAGCGAAGTTGAAATGTATGTTTGTGAGATTATACGCTTTAGCTTATTTATTATGGTTAATATTAATTGATTTTTACTTTTTCAAAGTATTCAGAATATTCTAGACTACTTTTTATTTTTTGCTTTGCTTCATCTTTATTATACTGATAAGACTTTTCTAGGTTTATTTCAAATTTATCTGTATCTTGGGCATTTAGAGCATAATTAATTTCAATATTGTTTTCTTGAGTTCCACTTTGCTTTAGTTGAATTTTCATTTTCTTAATAAAATTAAATTGTCTAGCCTCTGTGTACTGTCCATCTCTAAATATTACCTTATAATGTTCGTATTGTCTTTGGAATATTCTTTTAAGGTTTTCAATAAATATGTCCTCTTCATCTACCTGCTCCATATTAATTTCTTCACATACATTGACTTCGTTTGGAGTGAATTTATCAATTGATAATTTTACAGCATTTGGTTGTAATCCACAATATAGTTCATTCCATGATTTTCTTCCCCATTCTTGTAATTCATCACACAAGAATAAAATACTGGAAAAAGTAGTTAGATATATGTTGTAAATATCTGAGCATGTGTGTGAAGCCATAGCTCTTAACATTTCCCTACGTATAAAGAATTGTCTAGCATCTTCGTATTTGTATTCATAATCATCATTTAAGTTAAAGTCTGATTCAAGAAAATATAGTAACATTTTGTAAATAATTGTTGAACTAATAATGCCATGATCAAAATGTTCAAGAGATTTCGTGTATTTCAAGTAATACTTTGGCTGAACCCTGCCATAGTACAGATTTGAATTGTATTTATTATATTCGCTTTTGTCTTCGACATTTTCGATATTCTCAGATTCATTAGTTCTTTCGCTTGTTTTTGCTAAAACCATTTTAGTGCTCATGAATTTAATTATATATTCATTTATATTGTCTTGTACTCCACTAAAGGTAAAATTGTTCCAAATATTCGGATTTGGTATAAACTCTTGCATCATTTGTTGAGTTTTATCAAGGATTTGTTGTGATTTTTCAAGCGGATATCCTAAATCATGACACAATGCGATAACTGTCCACATGCTTATTTTTTCAAAAAAGTTTATATTTTTTGTGAATTGTTCATTTGAACAACCATCTATAGTAATTTTATCAATAAATTTTTGATTATTCATTGGTTTTAATAAGCAGAAGATTCCTAACATCCATGTCCTTACTGCGTGAAAAACATGATCTCTATAATATGAACTGGCACCATATAGTAGACTTTCAAAAGCAGAATATCTATTATGATATTTCTTTAGTTTATCAAGGCCGTAAGCAACAGGAGTCTTCTTACAATTCTTTAAAAATGGCTCTCGGGTATCAAAAAGGCGTAAACACTTTATAGATTTATTCATCAACATAATCCACAAATTATCCAATTCTTTTACCTGAGAATATTCCATTGTTTCCTTACCGCTTGTAATCAAATTATTAAGTTTATCTCTAACTTCTTTGTCAATAGGATGTACCAGAGTAACCCCATCTGTTTTGAGAGATTTTTCATTTTCTTCTATGGTATGTGAAAATTCGTTACAGATATCATTTATCAGATTTTTATCATTAATGTTAAACATTTATAAGGTCTCCTTCATATATTTTTGAACTGGACAGTTTTCGCAATTTGATATATCACAAGAATATTTTTTTATAAGTTCTTTGCTTTTTAACAAGAAAGGTGATGAACAATAAATTTCCCTTAATCTTTTGCTATAAACATTATCTGGAAGAATCTCATTATTAATATCGTCAAAAAATTTAATGTATTTGAAAGCTTCACATCCAAAAACGCTTCCATCAAATTTTATGTATATTTTTTCTTTTACTGCATGACACATGTTTTGTTTTTCAGGGAATAACAGAGGTAACCCAATTCTAATGTTGCTTCCATCCTTTTTTATTTTGTACAATTCTTTCTGAACATGGATTGTTTCTTGTTCACTTAATTCTATTTGCGTTTTATTTTCTTTTGCCCTACCATGTGTAACGAGTTTTAGAAAACTTACCTGATTAACTTTTAAATCTTTTGCTAATTTAATGACATCTTTTATTTCCTTATAATTTTGCTTCATAGGTACGAAATGAATTTCGGTTTCTATCCCGCACATTTGAGAGTTTTTTATACTTTCTATAACTAACGGAAAGTTATTTTTTGTATGCATTATTGAATCATAAGTTTCTGGATTTTGAGATTGCAAATTAAAAATTATACGACGAAGGCCATTTTTTTTACATTCATACAATAATTCTTTACTTATGGCTTTTTCTCTTCCGGGTGTTCCAATAATTCCGCTTGAATAAATGTCTAAGAACAATTCTTTTGAGGTAGCATATCCAATTATATCAATTATTTCTGGATGAAGAAATGGTTCTCCTCCAGACAAACAAAGTCTTTTACCACCTAGATATTCAATGTCCTCTATTACTTCTTTGATTATATCAAAATCTAAAATAGCCTCTGATTTATAACAAGAGTTTGAAGAACAATGCATACATTGATTTAAACATTTTTGTATTATTTCTAATGATACATCATTTAACACTTTTTCTCACCTCTTATTTCATCAAGTTTTTTTGCTTTTCCTTTTAATTCTAAGTATGATTCATACTTAATTATGGCAACATACGGTTCACTGTTTCTGATAACACATGCAGGAGAATTACAGTCTACAACTTCCTTAAATACTTTTGCTGACTGCCCTCTATTAAACATTTGTGCTTTATATGTTTTTTCGTCATTTAGTTTCAAAGAAAATCACCTCATAATTATATTATACCAAAAAAGTAATTACTTTTCAATATAAAATTATAATTACATTTTGAATATTTCTTTATTTTCTGAGATTTTTGTGTTAATATTGAAAAAAGGAGATGACAATATGTGTAGTAACTTATGGATATATGATACTGATCCAAGTAACTTATACCGTTTTTCATTAGGTTGTTCAGGACGAAAACCGCTTGTTTGCTTTGGTGTTAATCCAAGTACGGCAACTCCAGAAAAATTAGATCCAACTATCAAATCAGTTAAACGAATTGCTTCATTTTATGGCTATGATGGATGGATTATGTTTAATCTTTATCCTCAAAGATCTACAAATCCAGATAACTTGGATTTAGAGGCAGATAAAGTTGCATGTGAAAAAAATTTAGAAATGATTAAATTAATATTAAGGAAATATGAAGTTAATGAAATTTGGGCTGCATGGGGAACACTAATATCTAAAAGATCTTATTTAGTTGATTGCTTATATGAAATTTATTCTGAAATAGGGGATTACAATTGGATAACTTTTGGTGAAACATCAAAGAAAGGTCATCCTCATCACCCATTATATTTAAAAACAAATTCTGAGAAAAAAGAATTTGATATTTTATCATATATAGCCAAACTTCGAGAAATTTGATAAGAGTTCTTTAAAATGAGTTTATTTATATTACATTAGCGGGATACATAAGGTCCCTGTTTAAAAGTATCGTTAGATAACTTGTTTTGTGGATTACATTTGAAGATTTGATTATTTTATGTTATTGAAATTGTCTTCGCAAAACTAACGATTATATAAATCAGATTAAAAATGGGTAGTTGTAATGTAAAGTTTTAGTTTTTTATGATTTCAATAATATTTTTCAAATTTTCAATAGATGACATATCATATCACTTCAATATGCAAACAAAAAATACTAATCTATAATAAATAGAAAATATGGCTTCTTTAAACATAAATTAATCTTATGAGAAATCAGTAAATTATTTTTATACTGAATTTCCAAATACTTATCTGCTAAAAATTAGCAAAATAATACATGGCAAGCAACGGAAAGAGACCAGAGAGTTATTAGATTGATAACTCTCTGGTCTGTCAGGCTGTAAAAAACTCGAAATTCAGGTTAAATGAATTTCGAGTTTTTAATTTTTGAATATAATATTAAAATAAATTAGTAAAGAAAAGGCAAAATCAAACTTAATTAATCATTATAAAGCTCAAAAAAGTGATTAATCACTAATATCTCCTAAACTATATTGTAATGTTTCATAATTTAGAATATTATGTTTCATAATATCGCTGCTGGCGTACATCAAATATTCAACTCCGCTGGCAACTGCAAGTTCTTTCGCTGCATTTGCTTTCGCCTTAACTACGGAATCATCGATTTTATTATCGCCTTTTACTTCAATAAGCTGGTATGAACCATCTTCCATTAATGCAAGGAAATCAGGGTAATAATGTCGTACTCTTTCTGACTCAGGGTCGTAATATTGAATTGACAAATCGCCTTGGTGTGCCGTAAACATACCCGTAAAGTATATCTCTTTGACTCTATTGTCAGTTATGTATTGCAAGAAACATTCACGCTCAGGTAATGAATCAAAACAATAAGTATCAGCGTGAAAGCTTTTTGCAATTTCGTTGGCTTTAAAGTTGTTGTGATCTTTGGTTATGACTAAATCCTCACTTGCAGTAAATTCATAATACCCTGCACCTTTTGGTTCTTTGAGTAAAACAATGTTTACATCTTCGCTCTTTTGGGTTGAAACAACTTCGTACAGGACATTAAATATAGTTGGAATAATAACATCATTTAGTATCTCGTTGTGACTATTAACTGAATTTAATATTTTGTCCATTCGGTCAACCGATTCATTTAGTATTCTTGAGATAAGCAAGCAAGAGATGTTAATATACCGTGAAATCTCACCTACGAGAGTAAGTGCACTGAATTTAACCTGTTGTTTTGTATCATCAATATTTCTTTCTTTTTCAGACATATTAATGCGCAGGCTTGCTTTTTCAAAAACAGTTGACTCGTACTTTGCTACATCAAGATTATCCAAATCAAAGTTTATCGGCTCTGAATATTCTTTTTCAATTAAGGAATATTCGTGCCTTATGCGCTTCATACGAATAGTTCGAGGCGGCGGTACAACTCTTACTTTGTAAGATTTTTTGCTCTTGGTATTGGACTTTCCGAAATCCGATAACTCCATATTATAGTTCTTTTTAAGTTCGCTATCTAATATGTCATAATTTTCTTTAGACAGGTAAACAGAAGCAGTCAACTGTTCATCGGTTAATTTCCTAAGGCAACGCATAGTAGCCTGGAGTACAAATACTTTTGATTTTGGACTGCGAAAAAGCGCAATTCCTAACAGTGAACGACAGTTCCAACCTTCTCGGCCTTTTTCTACTAATATAATAAACTGTTTTTTACTTCCCTCAGTACCGAGAACGTCAAGGTTGTTAAAATTTCTTATATCATCATTCGATGTTACAGACGAATCACCTGTGTTCACAAGGATAGTTGAGATAGAAATATTCAGCTCACTGAGTACTTTTTCAACGGCGGGTCTGACAACATCTGTTGCTTCTGCCACATTTGCAGCAAAAATAGCGAGTTTCGGTGATAAACCTTCATAGGTCTTGCTACCGTATTTTTTCCAGAAGTCGTTGATTGACTCTCTTAAAAAGTCCTCGTTCTTGACATTTTCATATCCTTTTAATGCAGCGTCTTTCAGAAAACCTTTGGCAATAGACTCTTTTAATCCATAGGCATAAACGACTTCAGGTAAAACCTGTTTGTTTACATAGGGTGTGCCTGTATAGTTGTAGCACGCTACAATTGAAGTACTCTTTGCGAGCATATTAATAGTATTTCGTAAAGTGGTCTTATTAGCCGTGCCTGCACGTAACTCTTTTTCAAGCTGTGAGCCAAATAAATGATGCGCCTCATCCACATATACTCCAAGCTGAGGTAATCTGCATAGTTTTTTAAATCGCTGATTATCAATCAAGGATGCATCATCCCATACATCATCGCTATCTGTATCGTCACCGTAAATATCCGCTAATAACGAACCTGAGCCGAATAATATATCTGTAGGTGTATCTGACTTCCTTTTTTTCTTGACAATTATTTTCTGATTATTTGAAATGACAATATTAAAGTTAGAATCATCAATGGTATGTAAAGTCATTCCCGCCTCATCAAGAAAGTGAAACTTGATATTATTATCAAGTACTCTTGCATATTCCGGAGGAACTACTTTCGTTTTGTCAAAGGTCATTATTTCACGCAAGGACTCAAGTACTGTTTTATCGGGAGCAAACACAAGGGCATTATGGCAAAATCGCTTATCCTTTGGGTATTTGTTTGCAAGCAAAAACTCATAGAATATGCACGTTGCCATGAGAATTGTTTTACCAAGTCCCATGGTAAGTGCATAAATATAATTAGGATACTCTTCTTTATATTTTTTCATTTGCTTGAATATAATCTCGTTTTGTTCGTCGCCTATATCAAGAAAATTAGCTTGTCCGTCTTTGTGGATGGTATAATATGATGCGTCCGAAAACTTATTCTGTCGTTTTCTCCAGTCATCAAATATTGCATACATATGCGCATTATCCATAAACTCTTTTATAAACACGTACATTTCAAGAGCTTCAAACTGAGGCTCTCTCAAAAAAGCGTCTGGGTTTTCTTTACAGTCATTATAAGCAAGGAATTTTCGTGTCAGGTCATTGTAGCGAGAACGAATTTTACCTCTGTTAGATGTATAGTAAAACCATAACTGCTCATAGAAAGCAAAATCCTCAACGAAGGTTGCAAGCTTTTTAGCCATAGAACTACACCTCCTTTTCTAGTGACTCGGAAAGCAAGTCTGTAATCTTCACTTTAATATTTCCTGCATTTTCAGGAATATCATAAACACCCTTTACAATATTATTTTTATCGGGTATATCTATTTCAGAAGGCTGAATAACCACTCCGTCAAAGTTCCAATCAATCATAACCGACTCAACCAGCTGTCGCCAATCTTCAACATATTCTTTCTGCAATGATAATTTTTGCAATAGATTCATAGGATAGAAAGAACGGATTACCAGCTTTCCGTTCTCACGGACTATTTCTGCTTCTGCTTCACGCTTCAGTTGTAAATCCTTTTTGTCCCGTAAAATATCAACAATAGCGATATCTAATTTATACTCGGAGAGTTCCTGCTCCAAAGACGCTTTCAGATCAGGTTCATGTCCCATACATACAATAGTAATTCTTTCAACAGGCTGTGACGGGTTTTCCTCATGCCTTTTTTCATATGTTTTGTATGGTAGATTTGCTTTGAGTTCTTCCAAATCTGCCTTTGTTGCAATTCTGTTCACAGGCATAATTTTTACCATTCTGCCATCGAGTTCACCGTCCCATACATTACTTTGGGGGAATGGCTGAATTCCAAGTGCTTCAATAATCAGATTGCGGGCTTCAACAGGGTTTCTGAAAAAATCATAGTTGTTTACATTGTAAACTTCAAAACCTGTGTATTTAGGAACATCATTTTCAGAGTCGTTATTCTCTATTTCTTTTGCAACAGAAATAAGCCTTTTAGTCGTGGTCTGTATAGCGCCCAGATTTATATCTGCACCTATAAATCTTCTTCCAAGTTTCATAGCAACGGCTTGTGTTGTGCCGCTGCCCATAAAGCAGTCAAAGACAATGTCGCCGGGATTTGATGAAGCTTTTATAATTCTTTCTAAAAGAGCTTCTGGTTTTTGGGTTGGGTATGCAGTTGATTCTGCAAAGCCATTTTTTAGTGCAGAAATATCAATCCACCAATCTGACAGAGGTGCACCATTGTTAATATCAAGCCATGGTAAATCTAAATCATTAGGAATACCTTTTAACTTAGCAAAAACACCTGGATTGGTTTCTTTTAGCTTGCGATATGATATTTTCCCGCTCTCATCAAAATATGGTTGATACCTTTTAATTGTACTTTCCGACAGACGCTTTCTCGTTACATTGAATATTCTTTCTTCTGAACTTGTTTTTGAATACATCAGGATTGTATCATGCTTTCTTTTAAAATATTTTACAGTCCTACTCCCAATGTCTTCATATCCCCAAATAATTTCATTAATAAAATTATTTGGAGCAAAGATATCATCCATTAGCATACGCAGATGATGTGATTTATGCCAATCACAGTGTAAGTATATAGAACCTTTATCTGAAAGCAATTCTCTCATTATAATAAGTCGCTCATACATAAATTGAAGATACTCATCATTAGTCCAAATATCCCCATACTGTTTTTCTTCAAATGACGAACTATCGCTTGTGGTCTTTCCAATACCCTTGATTTCAATTTTCTTTTTATAATCAGCCTTACTGTCAAACGGCGGATCTATGTAAATTAGGTCAATCTTTCCACGAAATTCTTTTAACAAATGGCTCATTACCTGAAGGTTATCGCCCCAGAATATCTTATTCATACAGTTATCTGTTTCCGTTCCGTAGCTTTCACGGAGCTGTGCAGGATAATATTGCGTTGAGTTATACGGCCTTTTTCCTGTCCAACGCAGTTCGGGAAAGCCTTTAATAGTAGGTCGTTTTTCAAATTCAAATGTTATTTGCTCGTCCATAATAGTCCTCCGTATTGTACTAATAGTTTTGACAGTAGAAACGAAAATCGCAGTTTTTGCAGGTTTTAATCGATTCAGCGCATTGATTGAATTCTTTGTTCAAAATCTTATGAACAGTTTTGTCAAATGCAGAAACTGTCCCTTCTACTGCACTTTTTGTGTAGGGAAAAGAAATCATCGGATTTCCGTCTTCTTCTCCTGTATAGTAAAGGTGCATTTTGCTAACTTTCAATCCTGTGCGTTTCTCAACAAGATAGGCATAAATATGCAGTTGTCTGCGGTAATGCTCAATCCTTGATCTCATAAGCTCCATATCGGGCTTTTTCTCTGATTTAAAATCAACAAGCTCAACAGTATCGTTATTGCCTTTGATAAGGTCAATTTTTCCTTCAATGATGTAATCAGGTTGTACAAGGCTTACATCTACCTCTGCTTGTTTAATGCTATCCCACTTGCCGTGTTGCCTCTTTACGTATCGCAAAACCTGATTTAGTGCAGCCTCTTTTTGCGGTTTGTCAAGATAAGTGTGTTCAGATTTTATCAACGAAACATAGTTATTCTCAAACCAATCAGATATATTTTCTGGCGTAATTTTGCTTTCTTCACCTCTTATAGCACAACGATGAATATCCTCAATAGTTTCGTGCACAAGTGTACCGAATATCATTGCACTCTGCCTTACAGGTAAAAATTCCAATTCTTTGTAGAACTTGTATTGCCGAGAGCAGGTTTCGTAAACCGTGATATGAGAGGTAAAAGAAAATGTGTCTTTAAGATTAGTAGATTTAACATTGTGAAACTCAAACTCATTCAGGCTAAAACAAGGGCTTTCAATACTTGGAATTTCGTCATAAATCTCTGCAAAATATTTGCTTGGAGTTTTCGGGTTTTCATCACAGGTGAGGATAAGTAAATCCTGAGCTCGGGAAAAAGCTGTATAGTAAAGTCTCCAAAAATCAAAATACTTTATCTGCTCATATGGCTCAAATGCAGGTCGATGAAAGTACTTCTCTTCGATATTGCTCATAAAGTCTTTATATGATTTTCTTGGAACATTGCTCAATGAATCGACAAACACTATCGGGAATTCCATACCTTTGGATTGGTGAATGGTCAGAAAAGAAACACACCCGCTCGGAGCGTACTCTGATTCATCTTCGTACTCTGCTATACCACCGTCAATAAGCAGGCGCAGATACAGATTAAATAACCGCTCGGTATTTTTATTTATACTCTTGGCGCTTAATACATTTATTCTGTGTAGATATTCATACTTACCGATTATCTGAGTTAATAAAGCGAGGTTTCTTGCTGGTCTTATATCTATGACACCCGAACTCATCTCTGTATTGAGTATAGATACAAACGGCTCATACTGAAACAACTGGTACAGTAAACCACAGTAGGCATAGTCAGTAGTGCCGCTCAAACTATAATGAGCTTTTCCTCTTGCGCGAATAAAGCGTTTGAGCTCTTTGTTTTCATTTTTTGTTACAAATTCATTTGCCGTAACAATACAATCACGAAAGTAATAATAATGCTCGGGCTTTAAAAATTTATATTCACCCTTTTCTATTCCGCTCACATACGAAGGAAACATAAGCATTAAAATTCCAAGTGTCAGTTTGATTTCAACCCTGCTGAAAAACATATCGGAACGGGGTGAATACACATTTATTCCTTTGCTTTCAAGATAATTTGCGAGTGCCGTAGCACGTTGATGTTTTACAGAATTAAATAGAAAAGCAATTTGATTGTAGTTGTTAATCTTACCAGTGCTTTTTAGGTCAGTAATAAAATTTAAAATTTTCTCGTGCCATTCATCGGTATCATCATTGCTTGAGAGTTTTACAACAGCAGAACTGCTTAAAGTTGTCTGCAAATACGGTTCAATTCTCTTTGAATAACGAAATTTATCCCACGAAAACTTGAACTTTGAACCGTCGGTTGTGGACATCCATTTATTATAGAAATCTACGATATCCTTATTTGAACGGTAATTTATTGTCAAGGGAATAATCCTACATTCGCCACTTGAAAACTTTGAAGGAAATTCCAAAATATTTCGTATAGTTGCTCCCCTGAAACGATATAAACCCTGGTCATCGTCACCAACCACACAAATATTTTTTCGTTTTCCTGCAAGTAAGAATACAATTTGTTCCTGAATGTAGTTTGTATCCTGATACTCATCAATCATCAGGTATCGAAATTTGTCCTGTAAAGCAGTCAGGACATCAGGATTTTCACTAATCAGTCTGAAACACTCTGTTTGTATAGTAGAAAAGTCAATTAAATTTTCTTCTCGGATTAATTCGCTGTATAATGACATAACTTCTGCAAGAGCTATAATCTCGGGATTGGAATCTGAATATAAATCTGTTATACTAACCAATTCTTCAGATAAGTTGTTAACATATATACATATTTCTTCAGCAAGTTTCCACGAACTGTTTTGAGGAAAAATACTTTCAATATTTTCTATGCTTTTGAATTTATATACGTTTTGAAATACAAGATATTTCTGGTCAAAGTCATCTAATAACCTATAATTTCTTTTCAATCTTGTAAATTCTATATTTTCTTTGATAATTCTCAGGCACAACGAATGAAAAGTGCCAATATACATTTCATTGATATTAATAAAAATATCCCGTGATATAAGTTCGTTAGTGATACGGGTTATTATTTCTTTCGCAGCCTTCTCAGTGAAAGTAGCAATAAAAATCTGTTCCGGCAAAACACCACATTCCTGAATAAGATAAACCGTGCGTTGAACAAGAGTGTATGTTTTACCGGTTCCCGGTCCTGCAATAATCAAAACGGGTCCATTACAGGCGGTTATTGCTTCCTTTTGTGATGGGTTTGCATTGCCAAATTCAAACATTTTTTCACTTCCAAAACCAAATAAAGATGAATATGCATATATTCCCGTTTCAAAACAAATAATAAAAAAGACAGAAACTGCGTAATATGGAATTTCCGTTCGCAGAATATTTACATCTGCGTTTAAATATAAAAATGGTCACTATTATCAAAGTGTAAGATAAATAGTGACCATTTTTTTGACGATG
>HF993194.1 GCA_000436795.1 Bacteroides sp. CAG:1076 | reverse complement strand
AATAAAGAAAAAACCGGAGCACGTATTGAAGTGTTCTTGTTGCGTGAGCTGAACGAGGAACTGCGCCTGTGGGATGTTCTGGTAGATCCGGCTCGTAAAATACGTATCGGAAACAAATTGTACTTCGGAGATGATGATTCGATGGTAGCGGAAGTTATCGATAATACAACTTCACGCGGACGTACACTGCGTTTCTTGTACGACGGACCGCATGACGAATTCAAAAAGGCTCTGTATGCACTCGGTGAACCACCGTTGCCTCCATTTATTCACCGTCCGGCAGAACCGGAAGATGAAGAACGCTTCCAGACAATATTTGCCAAGAATGAAGGAGCAGTAACCGTTCCAGCTGCTGGATTGCACTTCAGCCGTGAACTGATGAAGCGTATGGAAATCAAAGGCATTGAATTCTCTTTCATTACAATGCATTGTGGATTGGGAGGCTTCCGCGATATTGACGTGGAAGATCTGACTAAACATAAAATGGATTCGGAACAGATGTTTGTAGAGTCTGAGGCTTGCCGTATCGTAAACGATGCAAAGGACCGTGGCAACAAGGTATGCGCTGTAGGCACAAGCGTAATGCGTGCCATTGAAACAGCTGTAGGTACCGACGGACGACTGAAAGAGTTTGAGGGATGGACCAATAAGTTTATTTTCCCGCCATATGAATTCTCGCTGGCAGACGCAATGGTCAGCAACTTCCATATGCCATTGTCTACCATGCTGATGCTGGTTTGCTCGTATGGTGGCTACGAGCTGATTATGGATGCATATAACATCGCATTGAAAGAGGGATATCGCTTCGGTACATATGGCGACGCAATGCTGATTTTGGATAAATAAACGTACAATTATGGCTAAGGTTTACTTAGGTCTGGGTACGAATATGGGCAATAAAGAAGCAAATTTACGTATTGCTGTTCAATTGATAAATGAAAGGATAGGGAAGGTGACTTCCCTATCTTCTTTTTATGAAACGGCTCCATGGGGATTTGTTTCGGAAAATAGTTTTCTGAATGCAGCTGCTTGTGTGGAAACACAACGGACGCCTGAGGAGGTACTGCATTTGACTCAGACGATTGAGAAGGAACTGGGCAGAACGCTCAAATCGAAAAATGGTGTATACTGTGATCGTATCATTGATATCGACTTGCTGATGTACGGAGAGGTCACCTTGCAGTCACCGGAACTGACTTTACCGCATCCACTGATGACTGAACGGGAATTTGTTCTGGAACCACTGGCTGAAATTGCTGGAAACGTAGTACATCCGGTATTAAAACAAACCATCGGGGAACTATATACTTTGTATAAAGCTATGTTAAAAGAAGAATAATTTGTAATTATTCCAATTTATATCTGTATTTTTGCACCCGAAAATAAAAGTGGAAAGATTTGAGTAGCTTGCAACCACGGAAAAAAATGCTAAAACACATAGTAAACCCTTCCTTGATACAATTTCTACTCTGTCCGTACACGGATAATATTTAACTAATCCTTTTAATAGTAAAGACATGGGATATTTATTCACATCCGAATCGGTGTCGGAAGGACACCCCGATAAAGTGGCGGATCAGATTTCCGACGCTGTGCTTGACAAACTGTTGGCTTATGATCCCAGTTCAAAAGTAGCTTGCGAAACGCTGGTAACTACCGGACAGGTGGTACTGGCAGGAGAAGTGAAAACGAAAGCATACATCGACCTGCAACGTGTGGCACGTGAGGTTATCAACAAGATTGGCTATACCAAAAGCGAATATATGTTCGAAGGTAATTCGTGTGGCGTATTCTCGGCTATCCACGAACAGAGTCCTGATATCAATCGTGGAGTGGAACGCGAAGACCCGATGAACCAGGGGGCCGGCGACCAGGGTATGATGTTCGGCTATGCTACCAATGAAACTGAAAACTATATGCCGTTGTCACTCGATCTGGCACATAAGTTACTGATGGTACTGGCTGAAATCCGCCGTGAAGGTAAGGTCATGACTTACTTACGTCCGGACTCTAAAAGCCAGGTAACCATAGAATATGATGACAATCGCCGCCCGGTACGTATCGATACGATTGTGGTGTCTACGCAGCATGATGAATTTATCAAACCGACTGACGACTCGAAAGAGGCTCAGTTGAAAGCAGACGAGGAAATGTTGGCAAAAATCCGCAAGGATGTTATCGAAATCTTGATGCCACGCGTTATCTCGGAAATTCATAATCCGGAAGTCCTGAAACTGTTCAACGACCAGATCAAGTATCATGTAAATCCGACCGGCAAATTCGTTATCGGTGGTCCGCACGGTGATACGGGATTGACCGGACGTAAGATTATCGTGGATACATACGGTGGTGCAGGTGCTCATGGTGGTGGTGCGTTCTCTGGCAAAGACCCCAGCAAGGTAGACCGTAGTGCTGCTTATGCGGCTCGTCACATTGCCAAGAACCTGGTAGCTGCCGGTGTTGCCGATGAGGTACTGGTTCAAGTTTCATACGCAATCGGTGTTGCACGACCAATTAACATTTATGTAAATACATACGGACGCAGCAAAGTAGCAATGAGCGACGGAGAAATCGCAAAGAAGGTGGACGAGATTTTCGACATGCGCCCACGTGCTATCGAAGAACGCCTGAAACTGCGTAACCCGATTTATAGTGAAACTGCGGCTTACGGACACATGGGACGTGAACCGAAAGTGGTTACAAAACATTTTGAATCGGCATACGAAGGTAATAAGGATGTAGAGGTAGAACTCTTTACTTGGGAGAAGCTGGATTATGTAGATAAGGTTAAAGCTGCTTTCGGAATAAAATAACAGATTGTTAAGCAGAAACATAAATGGATGAGGAATATTCCGGCAGGTGTATTCCTCATTTTTTTGTCTTTTATTCTTGAATATATACTGATGAACAATATTAAAAATGTATGTGTATATAGTGCCTCGAGCACTAAAATAGACCAGTCGTATTTTGATGCGGCTCATAGACTGGGAGAAATACTCGCCGCACAGCATATTAATCTGATTAACGGAGCAGGATGCCTGGGGCTGATGCGGGCTATCAGTGATGCGGCTTTAGAGGCCGGGGGAACGGTTACTGGAGTTATTCCACACTTCATGGTAGAGCAGGGATGGCATCACAAGGGCTTGACCCGACTGATTGAAACGGAAACCATGCATGAAAGAAAACGTATCATGGCAGATATGTCGGATGGAATCATTGCACTGCCGGGAGGATGCGGCACTCTGGAGGAACTGCTGGAAATTATCACCTGGAAGCAGTTGGGACTGTATCTGAAGCCTATTGTTATCTTAAATATCAACAACTTTTACAACCCATTGTTAGAGATGCTGGAACAGGCTATCGAACAGAATTTCATGCGCCGTGAACATGGAGCAATCTGGCATGTGGCAAATACCCCCGAAGAGGCTGTAAATTTATTATATAATACACCGATATGGAGCAAAGAAATTCGTAAATTTGCCGCGATATGAGCAACGTCTGCCAAATAGGGATAAAGTATATGGCTGAAAAAACGGACGAGCAGCATCAGCAGCTCGACCAGGCCTTGATCGCAAGCATACAGACTGAACAGAAGGCCGGTATGCAGGGACAGCCATTACCCTATCAGTTGCGTTCGGATGCTTCCGTAACGGGAATTATTCTGATTTGTTTTATCCTGTTTTCGTATTCGCTGAAAAACGGAAAGAAGTATGTACTGCAACGGATAAAGGCGCTTTTCCAATATAAAGAACGGTTCAGCTTGTTCGACGAAGCATCTGCTTCGAGCAACCGGTATGCCTTTACACTGACGCTTATTACAACTACCCTTGCAGGACTATATATTTATGAGTATACCTCCGAAACAAATCTGATGCTGATGCGGCTGGTCACGAACGAACTATTGCTGGGAATTTACATCGGAGCGGCTTTGCTTTATATCACTGTCAAGTGGGCAGCATACGAGTTTGTCAATTGGATTTTTTTTGACAAAGAAAGAAATAAATATTGGATTCAGACGTATTTTGACCTTATCAGCGGAGTCAGTTTCCTATTATTTCCGGTCGTTTTACTTATCATCTATTTCAATTTAAGCCTTCAAACGAGTAAGATATTAATCGCGTTTCTACTGCTTTTTGCTAAAATATTGTTATTTTATAAGTCCATTAGAAACTTTTTCAAACATGTTTATGGTTTTATGCATTTTATTCTGTACTTTTGTGCACTCGAAATCATCCCCTTAATACTGTTTTGGAAAGGGATAACCTATATAAACAATATTTTGGTTTTAAAAATTTAAGACATTGAAGATTAAAAAAGTTCTCGTTTCTCAGCCTAAACCTACATCAGAGAAGTCGCCTTATTTCGACATTGCTGAGAAGTACGGCGTGAAAATAGATTTTCGCCCGTTTATAAAAGTTGAGAGTTTATCGGCAAAGGAATTTAGACAACAGAAAGTTTCTATTTTGGATCATACAGCCGTTGTATTTACTTCGCGCCATGCAATTGACCACTTCTTTAGTCTTTGCGCAGAGATGCGAATCACAATACCGGAAACTATGAAATATTTCTGTACGTCGGAAACGATAGCCCTCTATATTCAGAAGTATGTGCAATACCGCAAGCGTAAAGTATTCTTCGGAGCAACCGGTAAATTTGCAGATTTGCTGCCGCTGATTGTAAAACATAACACTGAAAAATACTTTATCCCGATGTCGGATGTACACAACGATGAAATCAAAAACTTACTCGATAAAAACAAGATACAGCATACAGAAGCAATTATGTATCGTACAGTAAGTAATGATTTCACTCCGGAAGAGAAGTTCGACTATGATATGCTGATTTTCTTCAGCCCGGCGGGTATTCAGTCGCTGATAAAGAACTTCCCGAACTTTGAGCAGAAAGATATCGCCATCGGAAGTTTCGGACCGACTACAGCTCAGGCTGTAAAAGATGCTGGTTTGCGTCTGGATTTGGAAGCACCGACAGCAGCAGCTCCTTCAATGACAGCTGCACTGGATATGTTTATCCGTAAGCATAACGCATAAATCTATCATATTCAGGCACGGATTACACGAATGCACGGATATTCTTTTCGCGTATCGGAAGTATTCCGTGCCTAAATTATTTTATTATGGCAGAACAAGAAAAGCATACATTTCATAAAACAGAACGACTGAACAGTGTAATTCTCATTGAAAAGTTGTTTGCGGGCGGAAGTAAATCGCTTCCGGCTTTTCCTCTGCGTATCGTATATATGCCTGTAGAGGGAGATGAGCTTCCTGTACTATCGGTCTTGATCAGTGTTCCTA
The DNA here is from genome assembly GCA_000436795.1 of Bacteroides sp. CAG:1076. GTDB lineage: Bacteria > Bacteroidota > Bacteroidia > Bacteroidales > Bacteroidaceae > Phocaeicola. The sequence goes on along the minus strand of HF993194.1, from coordinate 1,177 downwards.
AGAAACGGTTCAAACGGGCTGTGAAACGCAACCGGGTAAAACGTCAGATACGGGAGGCTTACCGTAAATACAGGGCACTGCTTACAGAACCGCTGAAGGCGGCCAACCGTAAGGCGGCTATAGCTTTTATCTGGCTGGACAATGAACTGCATGAGTCGGCCGAGGTAGAAGAAAAAGTGAAAAAACTGCTTCAGATTACAGCGGAGCGTATGCTATGAAAAAGCTACTGACATATATATTATTGATTCCCATTTATTTTTACCGGAATTGTATTTCTCCTTTTACACCACCTTCCTGCCGATTTACTCCGACATGCTCACAGTATGCCATAGAGGCACTCAAAAAGCATGGACCGTTCAAGGGGCTGTATCTTGCCATACGGCGACTGCTGCGATGTCATCCGTGGGGAGGTTCCGGATATGATCCGGTACCGTAAGACCTAATTTTTTGTCGGAATGTTGCTCGACGTCCATACACATCGATTACCCCAAGACGCAGCTACGGCATTATTGAGCTGTTCGTTAAGGGATGTTCCTGTTCCTCCAAGAGCGAAGTTTTTGTCTGTGGGGATACATCCGTGGTATATCACAAGGGAGGATTACCACCAACAAGTGGAATGGGTACATGAAATGGCAAATGACAAGCGGGTGATTGCATTGGGAGAAGCCGGACTGGACAAACGCTGTACAACACCTTTTGACTTGCAGGTAGAAGCTTTTCGAAATGTTGCCTTACTTGCTGAAGAACGCCAGCTTCCTTTGCTGATACATGCGGTAAAAGCTACCGAAGAACTATTTACTCTCAAGAAACAATTGTGCCCGCACAATGCCTGGATCATTCATGGATTCCGGGGTAAAAAAGAGTTGGCAGAAAGTTTCATCAGGCAAGGATTTTATTTGTCATTCGGTGAAAAATACCAACCGGAAGCACTACGGACAATACCGGAAGACAGGCTGCTGCTGGAAACCGACGAAAGTACTGAACTGATAGAAAACTTATACAGAAGGGCCGCACAAGAACGTACAGCCGGTCTGGAAGCATTCACTGCAAAGGTACAGGAAACAATTAACTATCTCTTTTTTAAGAAATAAAATTGGTTATTCAGAGAAAGAGTCGTACTTTTGCTTATCAATCAATTTATTATGTTAAACTAAGAATTTCATTCGATGAATTTTGT
>HF993193.1 GCA_000436795.1 Bacteroides sp. CAG:1076 | reverse complement strand
TAATCTTTCGGTAAAAATTTACCGAAGTATTGTATAATGTTTAGCTTTATGAGAAAGAAAACATGTATTGTGCCCTGTCTTTTATTATTATTGTTTTTATATTCATTACCATCATATGCTGTTGATTTGTCGAAGTTGAGTGAGACTTTACTTCGTTTGGACTCATTAGTCAGTGTTAAGCCTTCGATTCATGCACGTCAGGAGGCTAAGCTTGACAGCCTGAAGCGTCTGGTAGCGCAGACTGATGATGTATGGCAGCGCTATATGCTCTATGGTTCGTTGTTCTATGAGTACTTACATTATCAGGCTGATTCTTCTTTTTATTATGTGGGTAAGAAGGAGGAACTGGTGCCTTTGTTGCATAACCCAGATTTGCCAAATGAAATTTTGTTGAACCGTGCGGAAGTCTATCGAGTGATGGGACTTCGGCTGGAAACGGACAGACTACTGAAAAAAGTAGACCGTAAGCAAATGAGTCCGGGGATGTTGCAGTATTATTATTCTATCTGTTGTTCGCACTATACCAACATGGCCGAATATGTGCCCCGACAATATGGCGGCTACGAGTATCTACGTCTGGCTGGTTGTTATCGCGATTCCATTCTCCAGTTACTTCCCAAAGGAGTAAATCATGATCTGGTATTTTCGGAACAGTTGCTTTTGCATAATGATCCTCAAGTGGTAGTAGCACGTTTGGAAAAGTTGCTGGATAAGACACAGGATGCAAAGACTCGTACTTACCTGCATTACACGCTGGCCGAGGCATATAAAATAGAAGGAGATACAATAAATGTGATGTATCATCTGGGCCAAACAGCTATTTCTGACTTGCAGTATGCGGTGCGTGAGTATTCAGCATTACAAAAGCTGGCGTGGGCGTTGTATCAGTGTGGTGATGTGAAACGTGCTTACAGTTACGCCACTTGTTCGGCGGAGGATGCGATGGCTTGTTTCGCCCGGCTGCGTATGATGGAGAGTGGAACATTCCATTCTATTATACGAAATACATTAACAAAGGAAACGGATAGAGCACATCGGGCTACCCGGCACTTACTCATTGTTGAATCGGTACTTTTTGTGGTGCTGATTATGATGATGGCTGGTCTGGCATGGTGGATAAAGAAGATGTCCAAGATGAAAGCTAATCTGGCGGATATGAATGGAAAGCTGGAGGAATCGAACAAAGAACTGGCTATGACGGGAAAGATAAAGGAAGTTTATATTGCTCATTATTTGGACAAGTGTGTCAATTATATGGAGCAGATGGAGCAATATAGGCGTTCGCTGGAGAAGTTGGCTATGTCGTCGAAAATAGACGACTTGTTCAAAGCTATTCGTTCTACCAGTTTCATGAACGATGAACGGAAGAAATTTTATGCGGAGTTCGACCGTTCGTTTTTGGAATTGTTCCCCGATTTTGTAGATCGTTTCAATGAATTGCTGCTCGAAGGTGAAGAAATCGTAGTAAAACCGGGTGAGTTGCTTTGTACCGAATTACGTATATTTGCATTGATTCGTTTGGGAGTTACCGATTCTAACCGGATTGCTCATTTTCTGGGCTATTCATTAACTACCATTTATAATTACCGCAGTAAGTTGCGTAATAAGGCTAAAGGTGACAAAGGTACGTTTGAACAGCGTGTCATGGAGTTATGTTCATAGAAGACTGGACGTTTGTAGCCTGCATAGTTTATGTTGTATTTGCCTTGACTGCGTGAGGATAGATTGTGTCATCGTGTGAATCTGTTTATTCAACGGATAGTTGGATAGCGTATTGTGTCAGCTTAATGTAATTGCTAATCGGGGATGGGGGTATTTCTGCAAATACCATTATATATGCCGGGCGTATGATTCGGATGACGAAAAGTATTTTCCTGCCTTTATATAATACTGGCTTGTGCCGGCTGCAGGTCGAGAAAACCGTAGAAAATGCTCTTCCGCAATTTGAACCGACGCGTAAGACGGCCTCTAGAAACATGCTTTTATGTCTTTTATTTAAAAACAATCTAAATAACTTGCATAGCATGTTTCAATGATATATCTTTGCGGAAAATAAAAACAAACATGAGGTTATCTGAACTACAAACTGGAGAAAAGGGCGTAATCATCAAGGTAATGGGACATGGAGGCTTTCGTCGTCGTATTATCGAGATGGGATTTGTTAAAGGTAAAACAGTAGAAGTCCTTTTAAATGCTCCCTTAAAAGACCCTATCAAATATAAGATTATGGGGTACGAAATATCACTTCGCCGGCAAGAGGCTGCTATGATTGAAGTGGTAAGTGAAGAAGAAGCACGCGAATCTATGCAGGAAACGCATTTCCATAATCCGATAGCTGAAGATATTCCCGTATCTGAAGCAAAACTGAAAGAAATAGCAAGTGGAAAGCGCCGTACGATAAACGTAGCACTGGTCGGCAATCCGAATTGTGGAAAAACATCACTCTTTAATGTTGCTTCCGGCTCGCACGAGCATGTTGGTAATTACAGTGGCGTGACGGTGGACGCTAAGGAGGGACATTTCGACTTTCAGGGTTATCATTTCCGTCTGGTAGATTTGCCGGGAACTTATTCGCTTTCGGCTTATAGCCCTGAGGAACTGTATGTTCGTAAGCATATCATCGATGAAACTCCGGATGTGATAATTAATGTGGTCGATGCGGGTAACTTGGAACGCAACCTGTATTTGACTGCTCAGTTGATAGACATGAACGTCCGGATGGTTGTGGCATTGAACATGTATGATGCACTTCAGCATAGTGGAAATACGCTTGATTATAAAAAACTCGGTCAGTTGTTTGGTGTTCCTATCGTTCCTACCATCAGCCGTACGGGTATGGGTATCGACAATTTGTTTCATGTAATAATCGGGCTGTATGAAGGTGCCGATTTTATGGGGCAGAAAGAGGAGATACAAAACGAAGCAATGCGTGAATATCGGGAGTGGCATGACAAATATGTTCCCGACCATAAATATGGAAGTCATGATGAGGAAACGCAGGAATTCGATGGAAAGAGTTATATCCGCCATATACATATTAATCATGGTCCGGAACTGGAACGTAGCATTGATGCGGTGAAAGAGGAAATTTGTAAGGATGAAAATATACGTTACAAGTATTCTACTCGTTTCCTCGCGATTAAATTGCTGGAAAATGATAAGGACATCGAACAGCGTGTAATATCGACTTTGCCCAACGGGAAGGAAGTGATGAGAATTCGTGATAAGGAGGCAGAAAGGATACGCCTGTCGATGAATGAGGATAGTGAGCAGGCCATTGCCGATGCCAAATATGGATTTATCACCGGAGCGCTGAAAGAAACTTTTACGGAAAAGAATCAGGATACGGAGATGTTTACTCGTATCGTCGACAGTATAGTGACGCACAAAATTTGGGGATTCCCTATTTTTTTCGTCTTTCTTTATCTGATGTTTGAATGCACCTTTGTCTTCGGGGAGTATCCGAAGGGATGGATAGAATGGATTGTTGCACAGATTGCTTCATTGGCCGAGAACTTCATGCCGGCAGGGCCTGTTAAGGACTTGATTGTGGACGGTATAATCGGAGGAGTAGGGGGCGTTATCGTGTTCCTGCCTAATATCTTGCTGCTGTATATCTTCATTTCGTTTATGGAAGACTCAGGATATATGGCACGTGCGGCATTTATCATGGATAAGATCATGCATAAGATGGGACTGCACGGTAAGTCGTTCATTCCGTTAATTATGGGATTTGGCTGTAATGTACCTGCCATCATGGCATCGCGCATTATTGAAAGCCGTAAATCTCGCCTGGTAACGATATTGATTAATCCGCTTATCTCATGTAGTGCCCGATTGCCTATTTATCTGGTTATGATCGGAGCTTTCTTCCCATCGAAAGCAAGTCTGGTATTATTGTCTATTTATGTAATAGGCATTCTGCTGGCAGTGCTGATGGCACGTATTTTCAGTCGTTTTATTGTAAAAGGTGATGATGCTCCGTTTGTGATGGAACTTCCTCCTTATCGTATGCCGACTCTCAAGTCTGTACTTCGTCATACGTGGGAAAAAGGTGCACAGTACTTAAAGAAGATGGGGGGAGTTATTATGGTGGCCTCTATTATTATCTGGTTCTTGGGATATTATCCGAATCATAATGCCTATTCTACGACAGCAGAACAACAGGAGAACTCTTATATCGGTCAGATAGGAAAGGCTATTGAGCCGGCTATTGAGCCTTTGGGATTCGACTGGAAGATGGGTATTGGTCTTCTGTCCGGTATTGGTGCCAAAGAGCTTATTGTAAGTTCGCTTGGAGTCCTTTATACGAATGATGATGATATTAATTCGGTAGATCTTTCAGACCGTATTCCGATTACACCGTTAGTAGCATACGGTTATATGCTGTTCATCCTGATTTACTTCCCTTGTGTAGCTACAGTTGCTGCCATTAAAAATGAATCGGGTAGTTGGAAATGGGCCGCGTTTACGATATGTTATACAACTCTGCTGGCTTGGGTTGTGGCTTTTTTGGTGCATCAGGTCGGAAGTCTGTTTATATAAATTAAGGTAATATGAATGTACAAGATGTAATAATTTATGTGATTATGTTTCTCTGTGTGTTATACACAGGGAAACATTTTCTGAAATTTTTCAGAAGGGAAAAAGCTGTGTCAAGTGGTTGCAGCTGTGGATGTTCGGGTTGTCCCATTGCAAAGAAGCAGTATTGCCGAGGTTATGAAAATTCAAAAAAATGAGCTTTGGGTATTGCAGAATCGAAAATTAGTTATACCTTTGCATCGCAATCGGGACAAAACGATTGCTTTTAGGAAATGGTTCCTTGGATGAGTGGCTTAGTCAGCGGTCTGCAAAACCGTGTACGGCGGTTCGAATCCGCCAGGAACCTCGCAAAAGGTCGACTGATTATTCAGCCGACCTTTTTTCATAACGGGAAAACTATTATTTATTCCAAAATCAATAAAACATGAAAACACTATTTTTATCCGTATGTCTGTTTATGGCATCATTAACGGGAGAAGCACAAACACGTTATTCGCAGGAAATGGCACAGTCGCAAGGCAAGCAGTGGACGCATGGAAAATCGTGGGATTATGTCAATGGTCTTGTGGCAAAATCTCTTCTTAATTTATGCGAGCAGTATCAGTATGCCGACTGGACCGGCAATTATTATCAGTGGGCAAAGGAATATGCCGACAATGCAATTAATCCGGACGGTACCTTTAAGAATTTCAAAAAAGGAAATATCGATAATATAAATTCAGGAAAGGTGCTTTTTGCTTTATATAAGCATGAAATGACCTTAGATAAAAAGAATGGTACTCATAATGCCGACCGTTATAAAAAAGCGGCAGACTTTCTGCACGACTATCTGGTAAATGATTATTCACGTATTCAGTCGGGAGATGCGAAAGGATGTTTCTTCCACAAAGATATCTATCCGGATCAGATGTGGCTGGACGGTATTTATATGGGAGCTGCGTTTTATGCTGAATGGCAGGCTAATTTTGATCCTGATAATGTACAGGCGTGGGCTGATATCGCTCACCAGTTCAAGACGGTTGCCCGTCATACATACGATGCAGACAAACAGCTTTTCTATCATGCCTGGTCTGCCAATCCGGAAGATGTCAATTCTTTCTGGGCAAATAAATCGGAACCTTATAAGGGGTGTTCGAAAGAGTTCTGGGGGCGTGGTATGGGATGGTATTTTGCAGCTTTGGTAGATGTCTTGGAGATTATGCCGAAAAATTATCCTGATTATAAAGAGTTGGTCGCTTTGACTAATACTGTGGCAAAGGGATTGAAGCGTTGGCAGGATAAAGACAGTGGTGTATGGTATCAGCTTCTTCAATATGATAATTCGTATGTGGGAGAGTGTGGTATAGCCAATTATCTGGAGTCTTCTGCTTCGAGCATGTTTACTTATGCTTATTTGAAAGGTATTCGTTTAGGAATTCTTCCGGAAACTTACAAAGATGTTGCGGAAAAGGCATATCAGGGACTTCTGAAAACTTTCGTGACTCAAAATTCTGATGGAACGATTAATCTGAATCAAAGCTGCCGTTCTGCAGGCTTGGGACCGGCAAAGGATCCATCTCGAGACGGGTCTGCAAGTTATTATTTATGTGGAAATGATGTAACTATTGTAAATAATGAAGGAAAGGCAATAGGGCCTTTTATCATGGCCAGCTTGGAATATGAACGAAAAAAATAGTTTCATAAAGATTCTGTTTACATAATTTCTTGAAAATCGAGAATTATTTTATTCCCCTCTATTTTTTTTCATCCCTCCTTATTGCACGCATGGTGTGATAGGGAGGGATGTTTATTTGGTTGATATTTATACTCTTATCTGTAATATCAGGGTATCAAAAGAACATTGAGGTTGTTTATAAAGCAAATATTTGAAGAAAAAAGGTTGGCTTTTTTTATATTTTTTTGTCGTAAGGTATTGTTTGTTTCAAAAAATGTTGTACCTTTGCATCGCAATTGAGAATAACGGTTGCGAGAAACAATGGTTCCTTGGATGAGTGGCTTAGTCAGCGGTCTGCAAAACCGTGTACGGCGGTTCGAATCCGCCAGGAACCTCGCAATGCACTCTTAGCTCAGTTGGTAGAGCAACTGACTCTTAATCAGTGGGTCCAGGGTTCGAATCCCTGAGGGTGTACAACACATTAATGCAAAGAGGTAGAAAAGTTCTGGAAATCAATTGGTTTTCAGAACTTTTTTTGTTTTTTACTATGCAGAGTAAGGTAGTTTTCGGAAAGACAGAAAGGACTTATTCGTGGAACTTTTTTTATCCCCTAAAAAAGTCCCACGAATATGATTCTATTTCATTATTTATCAGTGTTTTGCATAGATTCATCTTGTGGTAAATAAATTAGATTTGTAGCGACAAAAGAAATTTGTTTTGCCTTGTAGATATGATAATTGGTCTCATTCATGTTTTTTCTTCTTTTAGTAGTTGATGATTTATTTATTTGAATTCCGTTCAGGTCAGACAGCCTGCTTTACTCTTTCTTTTGCTTCTGTCGCTGGGTATTGTCTGTTTGGAAAGCATGCTGTAAGGTATTGCGGCGTATGTCCGGGCTTTCCTGAAAGAGCTGAATCTGTCCGCTATTGGCATTGACTTTTATGTATGAATCAAACTGTTTCCCATTGGGACCTTTTCATGTCCGTTGCAAAAATGGACTTACCATCCTGAAGGTTTGTTCTTCTCTGTGCCGGAAGCAGATGGTCGTAAACTTTAGTCGGGATGGTATAGCAAGTGTTTTAAAGATTAAAATATGATAATTCATTTGATTAATTTAATGACTATTCGTACTTTTGCGAACAACAAACAGAAAGAGGAATAGAAATGATAAAAAAGAAGTATACAGAAGAGCAGGAGAAGTTAGCCCGTTTTGCAAAAGCGATGGGGCATCCGGCACGTATAGCTATACTCCAGTTCCTGGCATCTCAGGAATCTTGCTTTTTTGGTGATATTCATGAGGAACTTCCTATAGCAAAAGCTACGGTATCTCAGCATCTGAAAGAGTTGAAAGAAGCTGGACTTATCCAAGGGGAAATAGAAACACCGAAAGTAAAATACTGTATCAATAAGGAAAACTGGGAAACGGCAAAAAAGATGTTTGCAGATTTTCTTGGTCAACCTATATGTAAGAAAGAGAGCTGCTGCAAGTAAGCTCTTTTTTTTAGGAAGGAAAGTTCGTGGTTTTGCGAATAACTAACAATAGAAATAGAAAGACATGAAAAAGATTTTATTCTTAATTGCTGTATGTTTCGCCTTTATCTCTTGCAACATGAATGCAAAGAACGGAACTGAAGTACAGGCTCAGAAAGAAGTAACAGTAAAAGACCATGTAGAAGTATTGTATTTTCATGGAAAGCAGCGTTGCGCAACCTGTATGGCTATCGAAAGCAACACAAAAGCTGCGATGGAAGAAAGTTTTGCTGAACAAATGAAAAAAGGTGAAGTGGTTTTTAAAGTAATAGACATCAGCAAGAAAGAAAATGAAAAGATAGCCGAAAAGTATGAGGTAACCTGGTCATCACTGTTTGTCGTTAAATATAAGAACGGACAGGAAACATCTGAGAATATGACAGAATTTGCTTTCGGAAACGCCCGTAAGTCACCGGATGTATTCAAGGCAGGTGTAGTGAAATCTGTAAATGAAATGTTGAAATAATATAGAGGGCTATGGATTGGTTACAGACATTGCTGGATAACAGCTCTACTCCCGTTCTTACGGCATTCTTGCTCGGACTGCTGACAGCACTATCACCTTGTCCGCTTGCAACAAATATAGCGGCCATCGGATTTATCGGGAAAGACATAGAAAACAGAAAACGCATTTTCCGGAACGGTCTGCTTTATACGTTGGGACGTGTCCTTTCATACACCCTGCTCGGAGTGGTACTGATTATGATTCTGAAAGAAGGCTCCAGCATGTTTGGTATTCAGAAGACTATCGGAACATGGGGGGAACTCGTTCTTGGCCCGCTTCTGCTTGTAATAGGCCTGTTCATGCTCTTTGGTGACAAACTTAATCTTCCGAAATTTGGGTTTAACGGAAATGCGGAAGGTCTCGCCAGAAAAGGCGGATGGGGTGCCCTGCTGATTGGAATATTGTTTGCTTTGGCTTTCTGTCCGACAAGCGGTGTGTTCTATTTCGGTATGCTGATACCGATGTCAGCCACAGCTACAGCCGGTTATCTGATGCCGGTGGTATTCGCCATTGCCACAGCTTTGCCTGTACTTGCCGTTGCATGGATTCTTGCTTTCAGTGTTCAACAGATAGGAAGTTTTTACGGCAAGATGCAGAAAGTGCAGAAATGGATGAATCTTATTGTTGGTGTGGTATTCATCATCATCGGTATCTATTATAGCTGGATAATGTATTTATAAAACAAATCTGATAACAAATAAAATAATTACGAAAATGGAAATTAAAGTATTAGGTCCGGGTTGTGCCAAATGTAAATCAACCTATAATGTAATTGAGAAGGTATTGAAAGAAAACAATATCGATGCAAAACTGACTAAGGTGGACGACATCATGGAAATGATGAACTACAACATCATGACTACACCTGCCGTTGTTATTGACGAAGTAGTGAAGATGAAAGGGCAGGTACCGACAGAAAGTGAAGTAAAGAAACTTTTGGGTATCTGATAAACAGAATTATTTAATCATAAGCGGCAGAGATAACCGTTATGGAATCTGCCGCTTTTTTAGCAGGAACAATGTTCGTATTTAGACGAATAGATAAAATATACATTTATGATACAGAAATTTGCTGACTGGCTTGTTTACGGTCTTTTCGGACTGAGTGCCGACACTCCGGTAGGAGTTGCCGTAAACTTCTTCTTTTATGATACAATTAAAATTCTCATACTTTTGTTCTTTATCAGTGTATTGATGGGCATTGTCAACGCTTATTTTCCGATAGAGCGTTTACGGAACTATCTCATCACACATAAGATGTACGGCTTGCAGTACTTATTGGCATCACTTTTCGGAGCTATCACTCCGTTCTGCTCATGTTCATCCATACCTTTGTTCATCGGATTTGTCAAAGGCGGCATTCCTTTGGGTGTCACTTTCGCCTTTCTGATTACATCGCCTTTGGTGAATGAGGTAGCTGTAGCCATGTTTCTCGGTTCATTCGGTCTGAAAGTGACACTGATTTACGTCATCAGCGGGATTCTGTTGGGAGTAATAGGCGGTATCGTACTCGGCCGTATGCGTCTGGCACCTTATCTGAGTGATTGGGTAAAGCAGATACAGGCCCACTCATCTGCCCAGGCCGATGAATGGGAAAAAGACCATACTACTTTTATCAAACGACTCCCGACCATTGTCCGTGATGCCTGGAAGATTGTCAGCGGTGTGCTTATATACATCCTGATTGGTATTGGTATCGGTGCTTTTATGCATGGTTTTGTGCCGGAAGGCTTCTTCCAGCAATACATGTCGAAAGACAACTGGTATGCCGTGCCTCTGTCTGTTATACTTGCCGTACCGATGTATGCTAATGCCGCAGGTATCGTGCCTGTCATCGAGGTGTTTGTGGCAAAAGGTATTCCAATAGGAACTGCCATAGCTTTTATGATGGCGGTCGTTGGCCTTTCCTTGCCGGAAGCAACCCTGTTGAAGAAAGTAATGACATGGAGATTGATCGGCATATTCTTCGGAACGGTTGCATTCTTCATCATTTTGTCTGGCTATCTGTTTAATTATATACTGTAAAGGACTGATGATGATTGGAAAACAATTAAAGAGGTGGTGGCCTGCGGTTATGCTGACTGCCATTTCTCTCCAGCCAGCAGTGGCACAGGAAAGTGAAAAGGCATTTTCAGGGAAACCTGTGCTTACGCTTTTCTCCAACTACAAGGCCGGGCTTGGACACAAGAATGAAAACAGCGGATTCAACCTTGACCGTGCGTTTGTCGGTTATGAAGGGTTCTTTGCCAAAGGTTTTTCCGCAAAGATTCTCATGAATGTGGAAACGGTGGCCGATGAAAACGGGAATACAAAGTTCAACGGATATCTGAAGAACGCACAGATAGACTGGAAAGGAAACGGATTCTTCGTATCAGCCGGACTGGTAAACCTAAAGCAATTTTCAGAGCAGGAGAACTTTTGGGGACACAGATATATATTCAAGTCCTTTCAGGAAGAATACGGTATAGTCTTCTGTGAAGATATAGGTGTTGTGGCAGGCTATGAGTTCTCGCCGCTTATATCGGCTGATCTGGCATTGACAAATGGTGAAGGACGGAAATTCAAGAATATGGACAACAAGTATAAGTACGGTGCCGGCATCACATTGAAACCGGCAAAAGGGTTCATGTTCAGGATATACGGTGATATATACAACACACCGGAGTATCTGAAAACGGATGCAGGCGTTCAGAAAGACCAGTATTCGGTAGCGGCTTTTGCCGGATACAGCAACAGCTGGTTTTCACTTGGAGCTGAATATAACCGGGCATTCAACTATAAGTTCTCATCCGGAACAGACGTGAATGGTTATTCAGTTTACACGACCGTAAACATAGCATCCAAGATGCATCTGTTCGGACGTTTTGACCTTCTGGATGCGGTAGGTGAAAACACAAATAATGTCAGTGAAGGACACACGATTATCGGCGGTTTTGAATATTCTCCCATCAGACAGGTAAGAATCTCACCGAACTATCAGAGCTGGAAAGCCCGGAACGGAAGACGCGAGAATTATCTTCTCCTGAGTGTGGAATGTAAGATATGATAAAATGGAAACGCTTATGAAATATTTGTTGATGTCCGTAGCAATGCTGCTTGTTGCCGGATGTAAACCTGATAGTGGCAAGAATCGGGAAGAGGTCTGTGAAACAGATATGACGGAGAATGGTCAGGTAGTAAAGAATGTTCCTGTAGTCAATATAGCAGACAGCATACGGCTTTATTTCACCTATCCATTGTCAGACGGAACGGAATACGGTTATACATTCCTGGAGTTTGGAGCTATAGGATGTGCGCCCTGTAAGAAGATGGAAAAAGAAATGGAAACCATCCGGAAAGATTTCGAAGGAAAGGTAAATGTACGTTTCATCAACCTTTCAAAGAAATGGAACAAAGACTGGGCGGATTATTTTGAGATACAGACTATACCGACACAGGTCATTCTCGATAGGCAGGGAAAGGAAATATACAGGCATGTCGGATATATACCGGCTGACGAATTGAAAAAGGTATTCAAGTAATATTTTAAGTAAAACCAATAAAAAACAGAATAAATGAAAGTATTGATTCTTTGTACAGGAAACAGCTGCCGCAGCCAGATGGCTCACGGCTTTTTACAGTCGTTCGACAAAAAATTAGAAGTATATTCAGGGGGTACTGAACCGGCAGCCCAGGTAAATACCAAGGCAGTGGAAGTGATGAAGGAAGCAGGAATAGACATCAGCTCACATGTACCTACACACGTAAACACTTATCTCGATCAGGAATGGGATTATGTAATAACCGTTTGCGGTGGTGCCAATGAAAGCTGTCCTGCCTTTACAGGAAAGGTTGGTAAACGTATGCACATCGGCTTTGACGATCCTTCACATGCTACAGGCACGCCGGAGTTCATCGATTCGGAGTTCCGCCGTGTACGTGACGAAATCAGAAATGCCTTTGCCTGTTTCTACATCACAGAAATCAGAAAGGAAGAACTGCCGAAGTGCTCTTGTGGCGGTAACTGCTAAGAAATAAGAATATGGAGAAAGAAAAAAGAATAGTTTCTTTTTGAGTGACTTCGGACAAGATAAAGTTTTAATCGAATAATTAGAAAAATCGGGTTATATGAGTAAAGAATGGTTTCCTCTTATTGATGAGGATAAATGTATCGGCTGCCTTGCCTGCTACAACAAATGCGAGCATGGCGTTTATGATGTTGAGAACGGCCGTCCGGTGGTTGTGTACCGTGAAGGATGTATTGACGGGTGTCATGGTTGCGGAAACTTATGCCCGGAAGGTGCAATTATCTATTCGGGTGAATATAAGGAACACATCAAATGCAGTTGCGGTTGTAGTGACTAAGACGTTGCTGCCGGAAAAAAGAAAGACATCCGGCCGTTGGCGTATATGCTGACTGTCGGATGTTGCTTTAATAATATTAAAGACACATGATATGAAGATTTTTATTATTTCCGACAAGGAAAATATGGCTGATATAGCTGCGGACATACTTCGGAATCTTGGAAACAATTTGGAAGTATATACAGAAAACGACATAGATCTGACGGAAGCAGAACAGAAATGTTGGGACTATGTTCTGTACATATCCTTCTATCGCAATCGAACAGGTGATTTAGACTGTTTAGACGGTTACAGTGTTATTTTGCAGGTAAAATCATGTACCGTAACAGAATCATGTAAAGGAGAATGCAGCGTCAATTTGTATTCAACCCTGAAGCTGTTAGTTCTGAGTTTCTACGAACAATATTTGGGAACCACAGACTAACCCCTTCTGTATCTTACATAATTCAGAAGCGTTATCAGATCACCAAGGGCAATTATGGTAAGATTGAAAAGGATGACGATGTGAAAATGAAACTTCTACATTTTATCGTTTATAACTTCACATTTAATTTTAAAATCTCCATCTTTGGTATGGGAATGACCAATCTGTAAGCTTTCCAATCTGTTAGTTTTCATTCGTATATTCCATTTTGGTAGTCGCGTAAATATTGCATAAAAGTCTTTCCCGTTTCACGTTTAAAGAAACGCATCAGATGACTAGGATCGGAGAAATGAAATTCTTCGGCCAGCTGATTCACATTGCGGTTAGAAAATAGTAACTCATTTTTCAATTCTTCCAATAGACGTTGCTTGAGCAGATGATTGTCTGATACGCCGAATTGACTCATCACGGAACTGTTTAACGTAATACGGCTCACACGAAGCATATCCGCATATTCCTGTACCCGCTGCTTCGTACGGATATTCTTTTCCAGCAAGTCTTTAAACTGGAATGCATAATTGTTTTTAGGAATGTCAATCGGTAACCGGTAAGTGGCAGCATATGCCCGGTTGATAATTACTAATAAATAGTAAAGTACAGATACAATGAGATTATAAGTATCGGAAACAGGATGTAGAAGCTCCTGCTTTATGATTCCTAAAAGACGAATATATTCCGCCATGCTTTCCGGCGAAGCAAACAGATAGGGAGGAGTGTCGGTCTGATAATAATACAACAAGCGATACACAAAAAACTTGTCCGCTATGAATGTACGCATAAAATCTTCGCGGAATATGAGAAAAGAGTAATCCAGTGCTGCTTCATCCACATGCCATTCCTGCTGCTGATGCGGTGAGAGGAGTAGTACCATATTGGCATGCAATTCAAATTTTCGGAAATTCAGTAGCAGATACCCATTGGCCTTACGAAAAAAATAAAAGCTAAAAAAGTCTGTTTTAAACACCCGATTTTCTGTCAGGACACCACATATATCGTTACTGTGACCTGAGTTGATATAAAAATCCACGCCACAACGTGTCTTGCTAAAAGGAACGCTGACTAAACGTTCAGGATTGACGATTTTATCCATAGATTTCGTTTTTGAGCAAATATACTATTTCCATTTATCAAAATGGCATATATTCCAGTTTTTAAGGCATAATTCATCCGATTTGTTTTACCGAACTTTGCGACTGAGATTAATACAACAAATTATATGGAAGAAAAAGTTACAATTCGATTGATCCGCAATGCTACATTGAGAATCCGTTATGCTGGGAAAGAGATTCTTCTTGACCCCATGCTTGCCGAAAAAGGTACCTTGCAGTCAGCTCTCGGTGTGTATAAGACACCAAGAGTACACCTTACGATGCCGATGAATGAGATTACGAATGGTGTGGATATGGTGTTGCTGACACATAACCATATTGACCATTATGATCCGACAGTGAAACAGCATTTACCGCAGGATATCTTGTTTCTGACACAACCGCAGGATAAAGGAAACATTATGCAGGATGGTTTTACAAATGTAGAGAGTATTGAAACAGACAAAACGATTGGAGTTTTAACCATTCATCGTATCCAAGGACACCATGGATTCGGACAGATTGGAGAAATGATGGGCCCGGTATCTGGCTATGTACTTACCGCGCATGGTTTCCCTACTATTTATATAATGAGTGATTGCAAGTGGGAGGAGTGTATCCGTCAGGCCATTGAACAATTTTTCCCGATTACATCATAGTGAATAGTGGAGGCGCCATATTCCCTGAATTTTCTCGGACAGAAGGTTCCATTATTCCCGACGAGCAAGAAGTTATGACAATGCTTGATGAACTTCCCACACACATCAAACTAATAGCCGTCCACATGGAAGCTACCGATCATGGGCAGACTACACGGGCAATTCTGCGTAACGAAGCCATACATCACGGAATAGATATGAACCGCTTGATTATTCCTGAAGATGGAGAAACAATTGTATTATGAGTGTCTGCATAAAATCCCTTATAAAAAACATGAATCTTGTGATAGGTTGTACCATTGGATGCAACTATTGTTATGCAAGAAATAACTGCAAGCGGTTTCACATGACTGACGACTTCTCTGTTCCTCAATATATGAGCCGAAAATTGCATCTGATGGACAATCCTGAATCACACGTTTGGCTACTTACCGGTATGAGTGATTTCTCCGATTGGGAAACAACTTGGAGAGAAGAAATATTCAAACGTATAGCCATGAATCCACAGCATGCATATATCTTTCTGACGAAGCGTCCTGAACGAATTAACTTTCAAACAGACGATGAAAACGTATGGATGGGAGTTACTGTGACCAGAGCTTCCGAGGAGAAACGGTTGAAGGCATTAAAAGACCACGTTCGCTCCAAACATTATCATGCCACTTTTGAACCTCTCTTCGAGGATGTGGGTGAAATAGATCTGGAAGGTTACGAATGGATTGTTATTGGAACAGAAACTGGTAAAAGAAAAGGGAGAGTGGATGCCAAACCTGAATGGGTACTTCATATTGTGGAACAGGCGAAAAGAAATCACATTCCGGTTTTTATGAAAGAAGATCTTCTGCCTATCATGGGAGAAGAACGAATGATTCAGGAACTACCAGAACAATTTATAGAAAAAATATGGAAAAGGAAATAATCAGAGAAATAGATGTGCAGAATGTCATGACCAAGTCATCATTGCCCGTAGGTGGTTTTTCGGTCAATCCTTACGTGGGTTGCCCGCATGCCTGCAAGTACTGTTATGCTTCATTCATGAAACGCTTTACGGGACATACAGAGCCTTGGGGTACGTTTCTTGATGTTAAACATTGGAAACCGATTGACAATCCGCACAAGTTCGACGGGCAACGAATTGTTATAGGTTCTGTAACAGACGGATACAATCCGTATGAAGAAGAGTTTTGCAGAACCCGTAAACTGCTGGAAGAATTAAGAGGCACTAATGCTGAAATCATGATCTGTACCAAGTCAGATTTGGTTTTGCGTGATCTTGATTTACTGAAAGATTTCCCGAAAGTGACGGTATCTTGGTCGGTCAACACACTTGATGAACAGTTCAGATGTGATATGGATCGTGCCGTAAGCATTGAGCGCAGGCTTGAAGCCATGAAGCAGTTCTATAATGCTGGTATACGTACCGTATGTTTTATTTCACCGATTTTTCCGGAAATTACGGATGTGAAAGCTATCATTAACCGGGTAAAAGATTTCGCAGATTTGATATGGCTGGAAAATCTGAATCTTCGTGGACAATTTAAGAGAGAGATCATGGATTATATACGGGAAAAACATCCGGAACTTGAAACCTTGTACGATGAAATATATAACAAGAAAAGGCAAGATTACTGGCAGGCTTTAGAGCAGGAAATCTCTTCATTTGCTCAAGCGGGGAGTTATCCTTATCGCATAAATGATTTGCCATACGGACGTTCTTTAAAGGGGAAACCTGTTATAGTTAACTATTTCTATCATGAAAAGATCAGGCTGAAAAAATAAATTCATCTGATTTGGCTGGAGAAAAATTACGGTAATGCTAAGTTGTACAGCTACGGGATCTGGTCGTAGCCGTACGGCCCTTTATCAGGGTATGGGGGACATTTAGTTTGTGAGATAGCCATCACTTTTTTTAGATGATATATCAGTCTGCATACATTGTTTCGGAATGTTTTAGATTCTTGTGGTGTTCATTGTTCCAAATAATGTCTTTAACGATTCTGTAGTGCCAGCATAAGGAGGAATAATGAAAAAGTCATGTAAATAGAAGGCTTATTCTGTATAAATTCAATTGAATCTTTAGTAAAAATAAGTCTGGGATATTTTCTTTCACGAAAAAAAGTTTGTAGACTTGCACCCATATTTAGATAACATGAATTTGATGGTATGATTATAGGAATAGATGTAGGTGGAAGTACCACTAAAATTGTAGGAATGGAGAAAGGATGTATTTGTCATCCGATGTTTGTAACCGCAGCAGATCCTGTTACTTCGCTGTTTGGCGCTTTTGGAAAATATATATACGATCATTCTATTCAGCTTTCGGATGTGGAGCAGGTCATGTTAACGGGAGTTGGCAGCTCATATATACAACAACCTTTGTATGGTTTGCCTACAGCCCGCACAGATGAATTTATTGCGAATGGACTCAGTGCACAATATGCTACTGGATTGGATAAGTTGATGGTTGTAAGTATGGGAACCGGAACTTCGTTTGTCCGGGTTGAGAATGAGACAATCCGCCACGTGGGGGGAATTGGCATCGGAGGAGGAACGCTGATAGGCTTGTCTCGTTTGCTGCTCCATACACAAGATATATTATGGGTATCAGAACTGGCAGGAAGAGGTGAACTGAAAAATGTGGATTTGCAGATACAGGATATTTGTCGCACGTCACTGCCCGGACTTCCGTTGGATGCAACAGCATCCTTGTTAGGGAAGCTGGATAACAATGCCTCACCCGAAGATTTGGCATTAGGCTTAATTCACATGGTATTGCAATCTATTGGTCAGGCGGCCGTTTTGTCTGCTCTGGAAACAGAGATTCGTAATTTTGTTCTGATCGGAAATCTGACTCAATTGCCTCAGTGCCGTCCGGTTTTCGATACGATTGGACAAATGTACGATGTCCGTTTTATCATTCCTGATAATGCAGAATATCAGACTGCTATAGGAGCAGCTCTGGCTTATATTAAAAAGATAGAAACAAATCCGGTAAGGGGATAAACCTTATCGGATTATTTTATGTCCGTTTGCTTCCGAACCTGATTTTGTATCAGCAATATCTTTGCGGATGCAGCTGCAATCCGATGGTGGTGGTAAAGAGTTTGTATTGATAAGTGAAGATTAAGTTTATAAGAATATTTAAAAAACTGATGGTCTGTATGCTTTTTATTTTATAATACTTACTTTTGTCTTTAAAAGAATTAATTATAAAATGTTATCCTTATGCAAAAACACATTGCCTCATTAGTCGCATGCAGTGCTATAGCTTCTGTATCTGTGTGGTCACAAACGACAGCTCATCCTAATATTATTATGTTTCTGGTCGATGATATGGGTTGGCAAGATACGTCTGTTCCTTTTTATAATGATGAACTGACACCGCTCAACAAACGATTTGTTACGCCTAACATGGAGCGGATGGCGCAGATGGGAGTTCGCTTTACCGAAGCATATGCTTGTGCTGTTTCTTCTCCCACACGGTGCAGTCTGATGTCTGGTATGAATGCTTCAAGGCACAGAGTGACGAACTGGACACTGGAATTAAATGAAAAGACCGACGAACCCAGTGACATGATAACTCTTCCTGAATGGAATTATAATGGCATTCAGCCCGATTCTACAGAAGGCAAGATAAACAATTCTACAGCTATCACGTCACTTCCGCAAATTCTTAGGGAAAATGGTTATTGGACCATTCATTGTGGAAAGGCTCATTTTGGTGCAAGAACTACGCCGGGAGCTAATCCGATTAACATGGGGTTCGATGTAAATATAGCTGGAGGGGCCAACGGTGCTCCGGGAAGTTATCTGGGAATAAAGAACTTTGGCGAAGGTTCCCGCTTTGCCGTACAGGGACTGGAAAAGTATTACGGACAGGACATCTTTATAACAGAAGCGTTGACGCGGGAGGCATTGACAGAAATGGAAAAGGCTGTAAAGATGAACAAGCCTTTTTATTTGTATATGTCGCACTATGCCGTTCATACGCCTTACGATGATGATAAGCGTTTCAGCGACAAGTATCGGGGAAAATACGATGAGCAGTTGAAGACCGGATTGAATGAGAATGAAGCCAAGTATGCCGCTTTGGTAGAAGGAATGGATAAAAGTTTGGGAGATATTCTCGATTATCTGCAGAGAAATCCGGAGGTTGCCAAAAATACGATTCTGCTTTTCATGTCGGATAATGGAGGACAAGGTTTAAGTAACGTGCGTCAGGGAGTTGCCAATCGCGACCAAAACTATCCGGCCCGTGGAGGAAAAGGTTCTGCATTTATGGGAGGAGTTCGGGAGCCGATGATGGTTTACTGGCCGGGAGTGACCAAGCCCGATACGGAATGTGATCAGCGGGTTATTATTGAAGACTTTTATCCTACGATACTCGAGATGGCAGGAGTGAAGAAATATAAAACTCATCAGGTGGTAGACGGCGTCAGCTTTACCGACGTTTTGAAGCATCCGGAAACGAGAAAAGACCGTGTGCTGATATGGCATTTCCCAAACTTGTGGGGTGAATCGCAGAACTTGGAAGAAGGATATGGTGCTTACTCTGCCATTTTAAAAGGAGATTATCATCTTATTTATACATGGGAAACACGTCAGCTCCGGCTTTATAATGTAAAGGAGGATATAGGCGAACAGCATGACCTGGCACAGGCTATGCCGGACAAGGTGAAAGAGCTGGCTGCCGAACTGTCTGATTATTTAAGAGAAAGGGATGCACAAAGACCGTCGTTGAAAGCTACCGGCGAAGTTATTCCATTCCCTGACGGAAAATAATGGCAGAAATTGCTAAAGTTTGTTGAAACAGGAAGAGGATTATTGATTCGACTGCTCTCAGAGTTCTTGCACTGTGGAAAATGTAACTTTATTATTTGTAATAAGTTCTCATCAGAAATTCCTCTATTTTTGCTTTCTTCATCGGGGAGAAGGTAAGGATAGAGGAATAAAACTTGTAGTTCCCAAAGCTGATTTGCTTCAGTTTTATGGAGATAACCATGATCAGTCGCAGATGTCTTTTTGCGACGCTTTTAAAAAATGATAAAGCCGAGCTGTTTTCCCAACAGCCCGACTCCCATCAAACATCCAATAAAAAAAATTAGAGTTTGTCTTTTGGTTATTTTTATCTTATGAATAACAGCTCTCTATATTTAGGAAGTGTCCACATCTGGTCGTCAACAATCAACTCCAGCTTGTCGATGTGGTAACGAATCTGTTCCAGCATCGGAGAAATATTGTCGTGATAAGCAATTGCTTTTTCACGTTCGTCCGTAATCTTGTTGGCAACCTTGCGGGCTTCAACCATTGCATCTACATGTTCTTTGATGTAGATAGTATGTTCTGAAATCTTCCGGATGATAGCCAGATTTTCTGATGACAGGTGATCGGCTTCTTCGGCAGGGAAAAGTCCTTTCATCTTATATACATTATCCAGCAGTTTTGTCTGATAGTCGGTAGCGATAGGTACAATATGGTTCATGACCAAATCTCCCAAGACACGTGCCTCTATCTGAATCTTTTTGGTGTAAGTTTCCCATTTTACCTCGTTACGCGCTTCCAGTTCTTTCTGGGTCATGACTCCGGTCGATTCAAACATCTTGATGCTTTCCGGAGTAAGATAACGGTCGAAGATAAGCGGGCAACTGGTTTCGCAATCCAGTCCGCGGCGGGCAGCTTCTTCCTTCCATTCATCGCTATAACCGTTTCCGTCGAAGCGGATAGGTTTAGACAACTTGATGTATTTGCGGATTACCTGAATAATAGCAGATACTTTCGGCTCACCTTTCTCCATCAGTTCGTCTACGTCTTTCTTGAATTCGACAAGCTGTTCGGCAACTGCGGTATTCAGTGCGATCATGGCGCTGGCACAGTTGGCTTCCGAACCAACGGCACGGAACTCAAATCTGTTTCCGGTGAAGGCGAAAGGAGAGGTACGGTTACGGTCTGTATTATCGATCAGCAGTTCCGGAATCTGCGGAATGTCGAGTTTCATACCATGTTTGCCGCCCAATGAAATCAGTTCGTCTGTAGAACTGTCTTCCATGTGGTCGAGTACCTTGCTCAACTGTCTTCCCAGGAAAGAAGAGATAATTGCGGGAGGTGCTTCGTTGGCACCCAGACGGTGTGCATTGGTTGCGCTCATGATAGACGCTTTAAGCAGTCCGTTATGACGATATACTGCCATCAAGGTATTTACCACGAAGGTAATGAAGCGCAGGTTTTCTTCTGCTGTTTTTCCCGGAGCCATCAGCAAGATGCCGGTATCTGTACCCAGTGACCAGTTGTTGTGCTTGCCCGAGCCGTTGACTCCCTTGAAAGGTTTTTCATGAAGCAGGACACGGAAACCATGAGTACGTGCAACTTTTCTCATCAGCGACATGATGAGCATATTGTGGTCTACTGCCAGATTACATTCTTCGAAGATAGGAGCAAGCTCAAACTGGTTAGGAGCTACTTCATTATGTCTTGTCTTTACCGGAATGCCAAGCTCCAGAGCCTGAATTTCCAAATCCTTCATGAAGGCTGCTACACGAGTAGGAATGGCACCAAAGTAGTGATCTTCCAACTGCTGGTTCTTCGATGCTTCGTGTCCCATCAGGGTACGTCCGGTAAGAAGCAGGTCGGGGCGTGCTGCATAAAGGCCTTCGTCTACCAGAAAATATTCTTGTTCCCATCCCAGATAAGCAACAACTTTCTTGACATCCGGATTAAAGTAATGACAAACGTCGACGGCTGCTTTGTTGACGGCACGCAAAGCCTTCAGTAATGGAGTCTTGTAGTCGAGCGATTCTCCGGTGTAAGCGATGAATATGGTCGGGATGCACAATGTGTCGTCTACAACAAATACTGGAGAAGACGGGTCCCATGCACTGTAACCGCGGGCTTCGAAAGTATTTCGGATACCTCCGTTAGGGAATGAAGATGCATCCGGTTCCTGCTGTACGAGCAGTTTTCCTGAAAACTCTTCCATCATACCGCCCTTGCCATCGTGCTCAACAAAAGCATCGTGCTTTTCGGCTGTTCCTTCTGTCAGCGGCTGGAACCAGTGAGTATAATGTGTTGCTCCTAATTCCATAGCCCATCGTTTCATGCCTTCTGCTACTTTATCGGCTATTTCACGGTCGAGTGCAACTCCATTGTCCATAGCATCTACCAGTTTGCTGTACACTGGTGTAGGAAGATACTTGAACATTTTTTCACGGTTGAATACGTACTTGGCGAAATATTCGCTCGGGCGCTCTGCCGGAACAGGCACTTCTAAGGGTTTTGTCTGAAAAGCTTTTTCTACCACTCTAAATCTTAACTTTGACATAATACCTTGATTTTGATTGATTATTTAATAAGATGTTTGATATGTTTTTTTAATGATTGTATGCTGATTCTCCATGTTCGTAGATATCCAGACCTTCTTCTTCTACTCGCTTGTCAACACGGATGCCGACCAGCCTGTCTGTTATCTTGAATAGGATGTAAGTCATCACGGCACTGAATACGATGGATATGACGGTTGCCAGAACCTGTACACCCAACTGATGCCAGTCGCCATATAAAGCTCCCTTTACACCACCTTCGCCGGAGATGAACTGTGTAGCGAATACACCTGTCAGGATAGAACCTACGATGCCGCCTATGCCATGAACTCCGAATGCATCCAGCGTATCGTCGTATTTGAATTTCGGCTTGATGACAGCTACCATGTAGAAGCAGATGATCGGAGTAATCAGTCCGATGCAGAAGGCTCCGAAAATATCTACCGTTCCTGCAGCCGGAGTTATGGCTACCAGACCTGAAACAGCGCCTGTACATGCACCTACAGTCGTAGGTTTCTTGTTATGGATCCAGTCGATTGCCATCCATGTCAGTGCTGCTACACAGGTAGCCAGATGAGTCACCAGAAAAGCATTGGCTGCTATTCCGTCGGCCTGCAAGCCGCTTCCGGCATTGAATCCGAACCATCCCAGCCACAAGAAAGCTGTACCCAGAAATACAAATGTGATGTTGTGTGGAGTGATAGGATGACCGATTTTATAATCACTTCTCTTTCCTGCCATAATAGCCATTACGAGAGCTGAAATACCTGCATTGATGTGTACTACGGTTCCTCCTGCAAAGTCTATCGCACCCATCTGCTGGAGGAATCCTCCTCCCCATACCCAGTGTGCCATAGGAATATAAACCAATATGCTCCACAATACGGTAAATATCAGGAAGCCGGAGAATTTTAGTCGTTCGGCAAACGCTCCCAGAATCAAAGCTGGAGTAATGATGGCAAACATACACTGGAATAAGACGAAGATCAGTTCCGGAATGTTGCCGGCAGAAAGGCTGGAAGTTGTAATTCCCCTCAGCAGGACTTTGTCGAATCCGCCTATCAGGAACGACCACGCGCTGCCGCTGTCCATCAGGCTGGTTCCGAAAACGAAACTGTAGCCGAAAGCAATCCAGATAACGGTCACCGCACAAACAATAAGCATACACTGCATGATGATGCTCAGTACGTTTTTCTGCCGTACCAGTCCTCCGTAAAACAGGGCGATACCTGGAATTGTCATTAGCAGTACAAGTAGCGTGGCTACAATCATCCACGCTGTGTTTCCTGTGTCGAGTATCATGTTTGTATCCATAGTTCTTCTTGTTTAGTTGTATATTGTATTGTTATTTTTCCTGTTCTGCGTTGTAAAGTGAGATGTCGCCTCTTTCTCCCGTACGGATACGGATGGAATCTTCCACCGGAATGACGAAAATGCGGCCATCTCCAATCTCACCTGTCCGGGCTGCTTTCATGACAGCCTGAATTGTTTTCTCCACATTCTTGTCGCGCACAACGATTGATATAAGTATTCTTTCTATCGAACTGGTATCGTATACGATTCCTCGATAGATACGGCCTTCACGAGTTTTTCCTACTCCTCTTACGTCGTAGTAAGAAAACCACTCGATGTCGGCTGCCAGCAGGGCTTCTTTGACATCTTCGAACCGTGTTCTGCGGATAATGGCTTCAATTTTTTTCATAATTCTTGTATTTGTATTTTGTAGTGTTATAAATGTTATCCTGTCTTTTTGTCCTTAAGAAAACTATACCCGTTGACTTTCTTTAAAACATTCCTGAAATAAGTTTGCTGTTACCATGCAGCTTTGATACAGGTCTGCGTTCTCTTTAGTTGTATTTCCCTTTTCATTGCTTTTCGTCTTAAAATAGTTTTTATATGTGCCTATATGAAAGTATTTTCTTCATATAAATACTATTGATTTATTTAAATCTCTTATTTAGTTTCTTTTTGTTTTTCTGTATTGCAAAATTATGTCTTTTTGATTTTATAGTAAAGCCTAAGCGGTTAATTGTTTCTCACTAATTTATATTTGTTTCATATTATAAGTTTATGTGGTTAATTTCTTCTTGATTGTAATCATATTACTTTATTTGTATTTCAAATTGTTACCGCGTGCATAAATAATGAATCTTTTTGTATTGAAAAAACGCCGGAAGTCTGACCGTAATGTCGGTCAAAAATGATTTTAGGTGACTTATTGAATTGAAATTTGTATGCAGACAATATTATTTGTTGTCGTGAAGAGAAAAGAAAGACCTGCCGAAAGTCCTTTTATTTTTTGTACAAAAACTTAGAAAATTTGTACAAAAAAATTTGAAACGTCTCGACGTTTTCCGGAAGATGCCGGCATGTCCTTGCCGAAACGTTTCCACGGATAAAAAACGAAAGCCGTTGTTACCCTGCATGCTGCAGGAAGTAACAACGGCTTCTTTCAGATATTGTATATTGCTTGTGTTCTTTTAAATCCAGTTCTGGATGCGCTGCATGGCTTCCAGACAGTCTTCGCGTTCGCCGAATGCCGTGAGTCGCAGATAGCCTTCACCGCTGGGACCGAAGCCCACTCCCGGAGTACTTACGATGTTGACTTCGTATAACAGCTGGTCGAAGAACTTCCATGAGGTTGTACCTTCCGGCACTTTCAGCCAGATGTACGGAGCATTTACACCTCCATATACGCTGAGGCCGACTTTCTTCAGGCTTTCGCGCATGATGCGGGCATTTTCCATGTAATAATTGATGGTTTCTTTTATTTGTTTCTGTCCGTCGGGCGTATAGATTGCTTCCGCACCGCGCTGGGTGATATAGCTTGTTCCGTTGAATTTGGTACATTGGCGGCGGTTCCATAACGGATTCAGTGGAATACGTTGTCCGTCGAGGCTGGCTGCTGTCACTTCTTTCGGGATGACAGTGTATCCGCAACGAACGCCGGTAAATCCGGCCGTTTTCGAGAAACTGCGGATTTCGATAGCTACTTTCTTGGCGCCTCGGATCTCGTAGATAGAGTGGGGGACGTCGGGTTCTTGGATGAAAGCCTCGTATGCGGCGTCGAAGATAATCAGTGTATCATTGGCAAGCGCATAGTCTACCCACTTCTTCAGTTGGTCGTGCGTAAGGGTAGTACCTGTCGGGTTATTAGGATAACACAGATAGATCAGGTCGACTCTGTGCTTGGGTAGTTCGGGGATGAAGTTGTTTTCTTCGGTGCATGGGAAATAAGTCACGTTGCTCCATTTTCCATTCTCGTCCAGTGTACCCGAGCGTCCGCACATGATGTTGCTGTCTACATACACAGGATAAACCGGATCGGTGATTCCCATACTGTTGTCCCAGCGGAGCAGTTCGCCGATGTTTCCGGTATCACTCTTGGCTCCGTCGCTGATGAATACTTCGGAAGGGCTGAGGCTGATACCTCGTGGTGCAAAATCATGCTTGATGATTGCCTCTATCAGAAAATCGTAACCTTGTTCGGGACCATATCCGTGGAATGTCTTGGCATCTGCCATTTCGTCTACCGCACGATGCATGGCTTCGATGCTTACGGCAGGAAGAGGGCGGGTTACATCGCCTATGCCCAGTCGGATCAGTTTCTTTCCGGGGTGTGTAATTTTAAATGCGTTTACTTTTTTTGCTATGTCCGAGAATAAGTAACTTCCCGGTAATTTGAGAAAATGTTCGTTTACTAATGCCATATATTATGTCTTATGATTATATGTTAATTTCACCGTCGAAAACCTTGGTTGCCGGACCGGTCATGTAGATATGGTTGTCGGCAGCCCATTCGATGTCGAGAGTTCCTCCGTCCATTACGATGGAGCTCTTTCTTCCGCACCGGTTGGTAAATGCCGAAGCAACAGCCGTGGCGCAGGCACCCGTGCCACAAGCCATGGTAATGCCCGAACCGCGTTCCCATACTCTCATGCGGACTTTGTTATCCGACAGAATCTGGGCAAATTCCACATTCACGCGGTCGGGGAACAACGGATGACGTTCCAGTACAGGTCCCACTTCTTCGAGTTTGATTTGATTGATGTCATCGACAAAAATAACCAGATGAGGGTTGCCCATTGATACGGCAATACCCTTTTCGAATGCATAACCTTCTCCCAAGGTTACTTCATGGATGTCTGAAGGTATGCCCATGTCTACGGTGACTGTTTCTACCGTATTCTTGTCGCCGACGTGCAGATGCAAGATCTTGATGCCCGATAATGTTTCGAGCCGTATATCCGTCTTGTCGGTCATCCCTTCTTCGTATAAGTATTTTCCGATACAACGGCTGGCATTGCCGCACATGCGTGCTTCCGAGCCGTCGGCATTGAATATGCGCATCTTAAAGTCGGCTTGAGTGGAAGGGCAGATAAGTACCAGTCCGTCGGAGCCGATACCTGTATGGGGACGGCTCCATTCGATGGACAACTTTTCCGGTTCGTCTATTGGATAACGCAGTGTATTGACGTAAATGTAGTCATTGCCTGCGCCGTGCATCTTTGTAAATTTAATTTTCATTTTGTTTTTATTTAAAAAGTCTAGTATGCAGCCTCGTGTATTCCGGCTACGGCACGGCCGCTTGGGTCGTTTAAGTTCTTGAAACTTGCATCCCATGCCAGTGCCTCTGCCGTAGAACATGCCACACTTGGTACACTTGGTACGCTACGGGCAGCCGAGTCGCTGGGGAAATGTTCTTCGAAAATGCTGCGGTAGTAATATTCTTCCTTGTTCTGGGGCGGGTTGATCGGGAATCGTTCTGCTGCGTGCTTCATTTCCTCGTCGCTGACGGCTGCGGCTGTAATTGCCTTCAGGGTGTCTATCCATGAATAGCCTACTCCATCGGAGAACTGTTCTTTCTGGCGCCATGCTATGCTTTCCGGCAGGAGAGATGCAAAGGCGTCGCGTACGACACGTTTTTCGATGGTGTGTCCCGGGCACATCTTTACTGCCGGGTTCAGGCGCATGGCTACATCCAGAAACTCTTTGTCGAGGAACGGAACACGTCCTTCTACGCCCCATGCGGCAAGCGACTTGTTGGCGCGCAGGCAGTCGTACAAATAGAGTTTGGAAAGCTTGCGGACAGTTTCTTCGTGGAAAGCCTCCGGTGTAGGAGCTTTGTGGAAGTAAAGATAACCTCCGAATACTTCGTCGGCACCTTCTCCACTGAGCACCATCTTGATACCCATCGACTTGATGACGCGTGCCAGCAGGTACATCGGGGTAGAGGCACGGACTGTTGTTACGTCGTAGGTTTCGATGTAATAGATAACGTCGCGTATGGCATCCAGACCTTCCTGGATGGTATAGTTGATTTCATGATGTACGGTTCCGATATGTTCGGCAACGATACGGGCCTTTTCCAGATCGGGCGCTCCCTTCAGTCCTACAGCGAACGAGTGCAACTGAGGCCACCATGCAGGTGCTTTTCCGTCGGCTTCGATACGCTTGTCGGCATAAATCTTTGCAATGGCAGAGATAACTGAAGAGTCCAGACCTCCGGACAACAGGACACCGTAAGGCACATCACTCATCAACTGGCGGCGTACGGCAGCTTCGAGGGCTGTACGCACGTCGTTTACCTGAGCGGTATATGCCTCGGCTTCGGGCAATGACGTGTAACGGTCTTTTACGGCATCGTATTCCATCCAGTCGCGTTTGTACCAGCGTTTCATTTTTCCTTCACGGCTCCAGTAGTAGTGTCCGGGCAGGAAAGGTTCGTATTCCTCACAGAATCCTTCCAGGGCCTTCAGTTCACTGGCGCAATATACAGTTCCGTCTGCATCACGACCTATATATAAAGGTATAACGCCTATCGGGTCGCGAGCTATCAGGAACTCGTCGCGTTCTTCGTCGTAAAGAGCGAAAGCGAAAATACCGCTCAGGTCTTCCAGAAAGTGAATGCCTTTCTCCTGATAAAGTGCCAGAATTACTTCGCAGTCGCTGCCTGTCTTGAAGTCGTACCGGCCGGCATACTGTGCACGGATGTCACGATGATTGTAAATTTCACCATTTACGGCAAGCACTTTTTTCCCGTCGCTGGAGTAAAGAGGCTGGCCTCCCGACTGAGGGTCTACAATGGAAAGACGTTCGTGTGCCAGTATGGCACTTCCACCGCAGTAAATGCCACTCCAGTCCGGGCCGCGATGACGTATCTTTTTTGCCATTGCCAAGGCTTTCTGCCTTAGCTCCGGCGTTTGTTTTTTGATATTGAAAATGCAGGCTATTCCACACATAGTATTTCTGTTTTTTTATAAATTCAACGATGACTCTTCTGCAGGATGGCATCAATGTCGGCTGCCGCCCGGCGTCCTGCCGCAATACATTTTACTACAAGACTTGGTCCGGTAGCAGCGTCGCCTGCAACGACGGCGTTTTCCGGAAGCTCTGGCAGTTGGGGTTTCAAGAATCCCATGGCAAGCAAGACGAGGTCGGCTTCAATGATTTCCTTCTTTCCGGTAGGACGCATTTGAGGGCGTCCGCCGTCGGCTGCCGGAATCCATTCTACTTCCTCTACTTCCACACCGCATACACGTCCGTCTTCGGTTCCTAAGAAGCGGTTCGAAGTCAGACTCCATCGGCGTGTACATCCTTCTTCGTGGCTCGAGCTGGTCTTCAGGACGATAGGCCACTGCGGCCACGGTGTTGCCGGATTATGGCCAACAGGCGGCTTGGGCATGATTTCTATCTGGCATACGCTGACGGCTCCCTGACGATTGGCTGTTCCGATACAGTCGCTTCCCGTATCTCCACCGCCGATGACAAGTACTTTCTTGCCTTTTGCAGTGATGCGTTCTTCGTCGCTGAATGTCTGTCCGGCCAGTACTCTGTTCTGCTGTGCCAGCATTTCCATAGCGAAATGTATGCCTTTCAGTTCGCGTCCCGGTATGTTCAGGTTGCGGGCTTCCGGTGTTCCGGTACAGATGGCGTAGGCATCGAATCCTTCGGGCAAGTGCGCCAGATCGATTTCTGCATTAGTCTTGAAGCAGATACCTTCGTCTTCCATGATTTTCAAGCGGCGGTCGATAATCGGCTTGTGTAGTTTGAAGTTAGGAATACCGAAGCGTAACAGTCCACCTATGTATTCGGATTTCTCGAAAACCGTAACTTCGTATCCTCTCCGGTTTAGCTGATTGGCAGCAGCCAGCCCGGCAGGTCCTGAACCGATGACGGCAACTTTATGTCCATTTCTCGCGTAATGTTTGGTCGTGACATAACCTTCGCGGAAGGCTGTCTCGATGATGGCAGCTTCATCCTCTCGGATTGTGACCGGAGAGTCGATGCTTAGTTTCAGTACACACGACTTCTCGCAGAGTGCCGGACATACTCTTCCCGTAAATTCGGGGAAGTCATTTGTCCGTGTTAATATCTCGTAGGCTTCCTGCCATTTACCTTTACTTAGTGCATCCTGAAATTCAGGAGGACGGTTGCCCAGCGGGCATGCCCAGTGACAGAAGGGCACGCCGCAATCCATACATCGGGATGCTTGCAGTTTACGTTCGCTGGTATTCAGCGTTTGTTCCACTTCTCCAAAATCGGCTATGCGTTCGTGGATAGGACGATAGCCAGCCTCTTGCCGGGGTATATTTAGAAATGCTTTAGGATCTCCCATAACAATAATTTTATTAGTTGTTCGATGTTTTAGTAATCTCTCTGCACTTCAGCTATTTTCTGCTGGAGTTTCTTCATCTGTTCTTCTGCCAGTACACGTTTATATTCGATTGGAGTAACTTGAATGAACTCGTCTACGTGTTGCTGCCAGTTGTCGAGCAGCGTACGTGCCAGCTTTGAACCGGTATATTTCCAGTGCCGTTCTATCAGTTCACGCAGTTCTTTGCGTGCGGCAGAGTCTTCCAGCAGACTAAGTTCTACCATTTCCATGTTACAGAAATAATCGAATGTACGTTCACGATCCCATACGTAAGCGATACCGCCGCTCATTCCGGCAGCAAAGTTACGTCCGGTATGTCCTAAAACAACAACTCGTCCTCCTGTCATGTATTCGCAACAATGGTCGCCTACACCTTCTACTACAGCGATTGCTCCCGAATTTCTTACGGCAAAACGTTCACCCACACATCCGTTGATGTAGACTTCACCGCTGGTTGCACCATACATCAGTGTATTTCCGGCTATTGTATTCTTGGAAGCATCGAAGCAGGAACCCATCGGGGGGAGAACAGCTATTCGTCCGCCACTCAGTCCTTTTGCGACATAATCGTTTGCTTCGCCCTCCAGACGGAAGCTGATTCCCGGAGTAAGGAAGGCACCGAAGCTCTGACCTGCCGAACCTTTGAACTTGACGCTGATGGTTCCGTCGGGCAATCCTTCGTGTCCGTATCGGGTTGCCACTTCTCCCGCAAGCATAGCTCCTACAGAGCGGTCTGTGTTCGAGATGGTATATTCCAGTTCCACCGGGCGCTTGTTGTCCAACGCTTCATGTGCTGCAGCGATGATTGATTTATCCTTTACTTCCGAAAGGTCGAGCGGACGATTCATTGTGTAGTGGATGTCTGCTCCATTGTCTACCTGATGTAGAATACGGCTGAAGTCCAATCCACCTATTTTTCCTGTATTATCATGTGGAGCTATCTCAATAAGGTCGGTTCTGCCGATAATGTCTTGCAGGCGGGTGAATCCCATGGCAGCCAGATATTCTCGTACTTCCTGAGCCAGGAATTCAAAGTAATTGATCAGGTATTTGTAATGTCCGCGGAAATGTTCGCGCAATCTTTCATCTTGTGTAGCAACACCTACCGGACATAAGTTGGTATGGCATTTACGCATCATTACACATCCTAAAACAATCAGTGCGGCTGTTCCGAAAGCATATTCATCTGCTCCCAGCAATGCCATGCTGATGATGTCACGACCTGTCTTCAACTGACCGTCTGTTTGCAGGCGAACCTGTCCGCGCAGTCCGTTGAGTACCAGTGTCTGTTGGGTTTCGCTCAAGCCGATTTCAGGCGGAATACCTGCGTATCTCATCGAAGATGCCGGTGATGCTCCGGTTCCTCCTTCGGCTCCTGATATTACAATCAGATCGGCCTTGGCTTTTGCTACGCCGGCAGCGATTGTTCCTACACCGCTTTCTGCTACCAGCTTTACGCTGATGGCTGCTCGCGGATTGACATTCTTCAGGTCGAAGATAAGCTGAGCCAAGTCTTCGATACTGTAGATATCGTGATGAGGTGGAGGAGAAATCAGCGAAATGCCCGGAATAGAGTGGCGGGTACGTGCGATGACTTCGTCTACCTTAAAGCCCGGCAACTGACCACCTTCACCCGGTTTTGCTCCTTGTGCCACTTTAATCTGTATTTCTTCAGCATTGACCAGGTACTCGGTTGTTACGCCGAAACGTCCCGAAGCAATCTGTTTGGTCTTACTGCAAAGGCTGATATCTTCGTTGTCGCTGTCGGAATGATAAACAGCTTTGAATCGTTCACTGTCTTCACCTCCTTCACCCGTGTTGCTGCGTGCACCGAGTTTGTTCATGGCAAGTGCCATGGCTTCGTGAGCTTCTTTGCTGATGGCGCCGAATGACATGGCACCGGTTACAAAGTGCTTGACGATGCTTTCCACAGGTTCTACGGTGTTGATGTCTACGGGATTATTGCGGAAGCGGAAAAAGTCGCGCAAGAACATGGGTGATGCTTTTTCGTTTGCCTTTTGTGTGAATTCCTTGAACTTCTTATAGCTTCCTGTACGTGTGGCCAGTTGCAGTAAACTGATGGTTTCCGGATTCCATGCATGCTTTTCTCCATCTTTGCGGAAGGAGAACAATCCGATATGATCGAGCATGGAAGCTGCTTCATCATCGCTGATGCAGGCTCCCGACTGATGAAATTTCAGATAGTCGTTGGCTATGTCTTTCAGTCCGGCACCGCCGATGGTAGAAATTTCGGTACCGAAATACCGTTTCATCGTTTCGGCGTTCAGTCCTACAGCTTCAAAAAGTTTGGCTCCGCGATATGAACGGATGGTACTGATACCCATTTTGCTCATTACTTTATAGAGGCCTTTGCACAATGCCTTGATATAGTTTTTTTCGGCTGTGTTGTAGTCCAGTTGGACATCGCCTTTCTTTACCAATTCGTCTATTACGGCAAATGCCATGTACGGGCAGATGGCACTGGCACCATATCCTAACAGCAATGCAGCATGCATTACTTCACGTGCTTCACCGCTCTCTACTATCAATGCCGTTTGTACACGTTTTTGTACCGAAATCAGGTGATGGTGTACAGCACTTACGGCAAGCAGGGAAGGAACAGGTGCATGGGTTGCATCGATGTCACGGTCGGAAAGTACAATGTAATTAGCTCCCGCATCGACAGCTTCTTCTGCTTTCTTGCATAAGTCTTCGATGGCAGAACGCAGGCCTTCTTCACCTTCTTTGATATCGAATATCATTTTCAGTTTGACAGTACTGAATCCCTTATATCTGATATTGCACAGAATGTCGAGTTGTGTGTTGGTCAGTATAGGATGTGGCAAGCGTACCATTTTGCAATGCATAGGGTCTGGAGTCAGAATGTTCTTTCCTACGGCACCGATATATTCGGTAAGTGACATTACCAGTTCCTCACGAATCGGGTCGATGGCCGGGTTAGTAACCTGAGCAAACTGCTGTCTGAAATAGTTGAATAGCAGTTGAGGCTTTTCCGACAAGACGGCAAGCGGGGTATCGTTACCCATTGAGGCAGTCGGTTCTGCTCCGGTCTTACACATCGGAGTCAGGGTCCGTTCCACATCTTCACGGGTAAATCCGAATATACGCAGGCGGCGTCCTGCATTTTTTACTGCATTTTCAACCTTACGACCACTGCGAAGTGTGTCGAGTTCAATGCGGTTGGCAGAAAGCCATTCTGTGTAGGGAAGTGCCGAAGCCAAGTTTTCCTTTACTTCGTTATCGTAATATATCTTGCCTTCCTGCGTGTCAACCAGCAAAATCTTACCGGGTTGTAATCTGCCTTTAGCTTCTATTTCATCCGGATTGAAGCTGATTGTACCAGTTTCACTTGCAACAACCATGGTACCGCTCTTTGTAACCAGCCAGCGTGCCGGGCGCAATCCGTTACGGTCGAGCATACCTCCTGCGTAACGTCCGTCGCTGAATAACAAGGCCGCCGGCCCGTCCCATGGTTCCATCAGGATAGAATGGTATTCATAGAAAGCCTTCAGTGCCGGACTGATCGGGTTCTTTTCATTGGTAGATTCAGGAACCATCATGGCCAGTGCATGCGGCAGGCTCAAGCCCGACATGACAAAAAATTCCAGGACATTGTCCATTGATGCACTATCACTCATTCCTGGTTGTATGATCGGGCGTATCTGAGAAATATCACCCAGCTCTTTTGATGACAATACGCTTTCTCTTGCCTCCATCCATGCGCGGTTACCTCGTATGGTGTTGATTTCACCATTGTGAGCCATCATTCGGAACGGCTGTGCAAGGCTCCACGTCGGGAACGTATTGGTACTGAAACGTGAGTGTACCAAAGCAAGTGCGCTGGTAAAGTAAGGTTGTGTAAGGTCGGCATAATACTCTCTCAACTGGGTAGATGTAAGCATACCTTTGTACACCATATTCCGACTTGAGAGAGAAACTATATAAAAGTCTTTATGCTCGACTCTGTTCTCTATCTTTTTCCTTATTATATATAGTTTCTTTTCGAGATTCTGTTCGTCAGCTTCAGCTGTAATAAATATCTGTTTCACATCTGGTTCTGTAGCCAGTGCGTCTTTTCCAAGCACATTCGAGTTCACAGGAACACTTCTTACATGCATTAGCGTCATGCCTTCTCGCTCTATTTCTTCTATCATAATGCTCATTATGGCATGCTGCGCTTCTTTGTCTTTGGGCATAAATACCAGTCCGGTACCATATTTCCCTTTTTCGGGAACAGGGATTCCTTGCAGAAGAATGAACTCATGGGGTATTTGTATCATAATACCTGCACCGTCGCCGGTTTTGCTGTCGGCGCCTTCTGCTCCACGGTGCTTCATGTTTTCCAGCACTCTGAGGGCGGAGTCAATTAAATCGTGTGATTTTGTGCCATGTAGGTTGACTATCATACCTACACCGCAGGCATCGTGCTCGTTATCCGGGCTGTAAAGACCATGCCGATATTGCGGTAAATCTTTGTTTTCATCTGATAAAATGTAACCTTTTTCTCTCATTTGCTTTCAATTTTTATTGATATGCTTGTTTAGTTGTTTCGGTGTGATTGCAAAAATACAAATATGCTTTCGAAAAACAAAGTAAAGCGTGATGAGAGTAAACAAAAAATATGTTCTTAAACGACTTTACTTATAGTTTATTTAATTATTGGCTTTTATTATTACAAATCGTAATCAATTTGATTTTTATAGGTTATAATTTGTGATAATTGCGGAGAAAAAAAGAAATTGACGAAATCTCTGATCTGCCTTTTTAAGCGGGAATGTAATAAGTCTGGAGAAGAATTCTTTGGTAAAATCTCCTTTTGGGGAAGGATAAAGAAATTGGCTTTTGATAAACATTTTGATATTTTACAGATGAATTTTGTATCTTTCTAAGGATTGTCCGGCACATTTGCAGAACATTTTTTACCTTTGTGATATGTTTAGACAGAAAATTAATCAGAGTATCAGCGAGAAACGTTTGTTTGCTCCTGATGATAAGATATTGGTTGCCTTGAGTGGTGGAGCTGATTCCGTCGCTTTATTGCGTGTATTACTGCTGGAAGGGTATACATGTGTTGCAGCACATTGTAATTTTCATCTTCGGGGTGAAGAGTCGGACCGTGATGAGAATTTTGTACGGACATTATGCAGCAATCTGCATGTTCCGTTGCAGGTCGTACATTTTGATACAACCGGATATGCCTCACAGAAAGGAATATCTATAGAAATGGCAGCTCGTGAGTTGAGATATGCATGGTTTGAGCAAGTACGTACCGAGGTTGGAGCAAAGGTGATAGCAGTAGCTCATCATCGTGATGACAGTGTAGAAACATTTCTGTTGAATCTGGTCAGAGGAACGGGAATTAATGGTTTGAAGGGAATTGCCGCTATTAATGGGGTAATCGTCCGTCCGTTACTGGATGTCAACCGTGAGGAAATACTGGAGTTCCTGAAGAATCTTCATCAGGATTACGTGACCGATAGTACGAACCTGCAAGATGAATATACGCGAAACAAGCTCCGGTTAAATGTAATTCCTATGTTGAAGGAAATCAATCCGTCAGTTTGTGAGTCGATAGCCGAGACAGCACGCCGATTATCTGATGTGGAAGCCGTATATCGTGAAGCGATGAAGGTTGCTTGTGCCCGGGTTACAGAGGAGGAGGGGCGGTTCAGTATTCCCCGGATTGCAAAGGAAGTATCTCCTCTTGCTGTACTGTTTGAGCTTTTTCACCCGTATGGATTCAATGCTGCTCAATTGAAGGATATATACAGAAGTCTGGAGGCTGAGTCAGGACGCCTTTTTTATTCTGAGAACTATGTGCTGTTGCGCGACCGTGACTGTCTGCTTTTAAAAAAACGTGAGTCGTTGCCAGATGTTTCGCATAAGATATTGCATCACGAAGT
Organism: Bacteroides sp. CAG:1076; assembly: GCA_000436795.1. Taxonomy (GTDB): domain Bacteria; phylum Bacteroidota; class Bacteroidia; order Bacteroidales; family Bacteroidaceae; genus Phocaeicola. The sequence goes on along the minus strand of HF993193.1, from coordinate 8,741 downwards.
TCGTGAAATGGAAACCGGATTTAAAGTTTCCCGTGACCCGAAGATTGCCTGCCTGGATGCTGATAAATTGGTAGAACCTTTGACATTACGCCGATGGCAGTCGGGAGATAAGTTTATTCCCTTTGGCATGAACGGCTTCAAAAAAGTACGTGATTACCTGCGTGACCGTAAATTCACCTTATTCGAAAAAGACAACCAATGTGTGGTATGTTCGGGAAACGATATTGTATGGTTGGTTAATGAACGGACTGACAATCGCTTTCGGGTAACGGAAAATACACGTCGCGTAATGTTGCTTTGGGTAGAATGACAGGACGAATAACTGTTTGCCTAAATACCTAAAAATAGGGATTGTATACCCTGTATGAATTATCTTACTTTGTAAACGAAAATAATATGAATTCTATTTTTGCTATGGGTGGAACCAAAATATATAAGCCGACCGATAAAATGAGTGATCTGATTTGCGAGAACTACGCTTTGCTGCAGGTCTTGAGCCGTTTTGGCGTACCATTGGGTTTCGGTGACAAGTCGGTACAGGAAGTATGCAGCATGAACGGAGTCGATTGTACTACCTTCCTTGCCGTAGTGAACTTTCTTACCGAAGAGAGTAACCGCATGCAAGACCATATAACCGGGCTTTCTGTGCCGGCTTTGATGGATTATCTGCAACGTGCTCATTCCTATTTCCTGGATTTCCAGTTGCCTACTATTCGCAGGAAACTGATAAAAGCCATCGACTTTTCTTCCCATAACGAGGTATCCTTTCTGATACTTCAGTTTTTCGACGATTATGTGGGCGAGGTAAGAAAGCACATGGAGTATGAGAACGAAAAGGTTTTCACTTATGTACGTGGCTTGTTGAACGGTGAGCGCTCTACACAATATAATATAGGTGTATTTGCACGTCACCACGATCAAGTAAATGCCAAACTGACCGAATTGAAAAATATTATCATCAAGTACTATCCGGCCAATGGCGATAATCAGTTGCTGAATGCAACATTATTCGATATTTTTAGTTGTGAAGAAGATCTGGCATCGCATAACCGGGTAGAAGATTACTTGTTTGTCCCTGCCATTATGGAACTGGAAAAGGGGGAGAAATGAAATCGCAGGAATTGATTTTAGTAGCTGTGGCCGAAACTTCGGTTATTGTGCGAAGCGGGTTGGTTGCCGTTCTCAAGCGTTTGCCCGACATGAACATACAGACCATAGAGGTCACCTCGAAGGAAGGGCTTCAGCATTGCATGGAGGCACATACTCCTAATATATTGATCGTTAATCCTCAGTTTGAGGGCTGGTTCGATGTCGATGCCTTTAAGGAACATTATCAGCATCCGGAAACCAAAATCGTGTCTTTGCTTTGTACGTTTGTCGATGCCAACCAACTGAAAGGTTACGATGACAGCATAAATCTTTTCGACGATACGGAATCGCTCGGAAAGAAGATTTCCGTACTTATGAATCTTTCCGAAGAGGAAGATGCTGATCTGGATACTCTGAGCCAGCGAGAAAAAGAAATTATTGGCTGCGTGGTACGAGGTATGACCAATAAGGAGATTGCAGAAAAACTGTTTATTTCGGTACATACCGTCATTACCCACCGGCGCAACATTACCCGCAAGCTGCAGATTCATTCGGCAGCCGGACTTACCATTTATGCCATCGTAAATAAATTGGTCGAGCTGAGTGAGGTAAAAATGAAACTGTAACATGCTTCCTTATCTGGAATGTTTCTAAAATACCTACATTTAGGTATTGCAGGGACGGGCAGACACCCGTATCTTTGCAGTGTTAGTCATATGAAATTACGTAAACCACAAGTAAAAAGTTAGTTATTAGTTGGGTGCCCCCTGCGAAGTGATTCGCGGGGGGCTCGCGCTTTGTGGTGTCTATTTTGTAAACAAATGCCAGTAATACCTGCATTATTTGTTCGATTTTGCCGGTAAGTATAAATTTCTGACTTTTTTTTCATTTTTCTTTTTTTGTTAATTCATCAATAAGCCATACCTTTGTTTGTGCAGAAACAAAATAGGTAAAATGATGAAAGTAGGATTATTTATTCCCTGCTATATCAATGCTGTCTATCCCGAAGTAGGAGTTGCCTCTTATAAGCTTCTGAAAAGTTTGGGTGTAGATGTAGACTATCCGTTAGACCAGACCTGTTGCGGACAGCCTATGGCGAATGCAGGGTTCGAAAATGAATCGAAAGAATTAGCAAAGCGATTCGACAAATTATTCGAGAGTTATGATTATATAGTTGGTCCTTCGGCCAGTTGCGTGGTATTTGTGCGCGACCATTACGGCAATCTGCTGGCGGAGGAGAAACATCGTTGTGCCAGTGAAGGTAAGATATATGACATCTGTGAGTTTATTCACGATGTAGTAAAGCCAACCTCCCTTCAGGCTTCATTCCCTCACAAGGTCAGTATTCAGAACAGTTGTCACGGAGTGCGTCTGATGAAACTTTCTTCTCCCAGTGAGTTGAATATTCCTTATTATAATAAGCTGCGCGATCTGCTGTCGCTGGTAAAGGGTATAGAAATCGTAGAGCCTGAGCGTCCGGACGAATGCTGTGGCTTCGGAGGAATGTTTGCGGTAGAAGAGCACGATGTTTCCGGCCAGATGGGGCGTGACAAGGTTAAGCGTCATATGGCGACCGGAGCCGAATATATCGTAGGAGCCGACAGTTCATGCCTGATGCACCAGCGAGGAATCATAGAGCGTGAAAAGCTTCCTATCAAGACCATTCATATCGTTCAAATATTAGCTGCTGGATTATGAGTACGAAACATGCAAAGGCTGCCGGAAAATTTCTGGAGAATCAGGAACTGGCAGCATGGCACGATGAAACATTGTGGATGGTTCGTGCCAAACGTGATAAAATGAGCAAACAGGTGCCCGAATGGGAACACTTGCGTGATATGGCGTGTGCCATAAAGATGTACAGCAACAGTCATCTGGACCAGTTGCTTCAGGAATTTGAAAAGAATGCTTTGGCAAACGGTGCCTGTGTCTATTGGGCAAAAGATGCCGATGAATATTGTTCCATTGTATACAATATCTTACAGGGGCATCAGGTAAAGCATTTCATCAAGAGTAAGTCGATGCTGGCAGAAGAGTGCGGACTGAATGAATTTCTGGAAAAGAAAGGTATCGAAGTGGTGGAAAGCGACTTGGGAGAGCGTATTCTGCAACTGATGCACAAGCGTCCGAGCCACATTGTCCTGCCTGCCATCCATGTAAAGAAAGAAGAAATCGGCGAATTGTTCGTTCGTGAAATGGGAACAGAGCCCGGCAATAATGACCAGACGTATCTGACTCATGCAGCCCGCAAGAACTTGCGCCGGAAGTTTATCGAAGCCGAAGCCGCCATGACGGGAGCCAACTTTGCCGTAGCTTCTACAGGAGAATGTGTGGTATGTACCAACGAAGGTAACGCTGATATGGGAACTTCCCAGCCAAAACTTCAGATAACAGCGTTCGGAATGGAAAAGATTGTGCCCGACCGCGATGCCTTGGGAGTATTTACCCGTCTGCTTGCCCGTTCGGGAACCGGACAACCTATCACCACTTATACCTCACATTATCGCAAACCGCGCAAAGGCGGAGAATTGCATATCATTATCGTAGATAACGGACGCAGCCGTATTCTGGCCGATCAGCATCATGTCAAGACGCTGAACTGCTTGCGTTGCGGAGCCTGCATGAACACTTGTCCCGTTTATCGTCGTTCGGGAGGTTACTCATACACTTATTTTATTCCGGGACCTATCGGCATCAATCTGGGAATGCTGAAAGCACCGTTGCATTACTATGATAATGTTTCGGCATGCTCGTTGTGTCATTCGTGCCAGAATGTATGTCCGGCAAAAGTCGATCTGGCAGACCAGATTTATGACTGGCGTCAGAGATTGCATACATTGGGCGTAGCCAGTTCGTCGAAGAAGCTCATGTCGGGTGGCATGAAATTCCTCATGTCGCGTCCGGCTCTGTTTAATTTTGCGTTGAAGAATGCGCCGATTGTCAATTCTTTGCCTCGCGGTATGGTATACAATGACTTGGACGACTGGGGAAAAGAACGTGAAATACCGAAGTTTGCCAAGGAGAGCTTCAACGAAATGTGGAAAAAGAATAAAGTGAAATGAGTATGAGTAGCAGAGAAGATATATTACAAAGCATACGCCGCAATACAAGAATGCGCTATGAGAAGCCGGACTTGTCTGATTTGGAGCATGAAGCATTGACTTATGAAGATAAAGTCGCACAGTTCTGCAACATCATGAAAGTAGTTGGAGGGCAGGCTGTTGTATTGCAGAAAGGAGAAGATGTAAACGAAGCAATAAAGAAAGCTTATCCCGATGCCCGCCGTATAGCTTCGGTTGTACGTGAAGTGAAGACGGAAGACGGCATACAGTCCGTTACCTGCGGAACCTTTCATCCCGACGATGTGGAAAAATCGGGAGATCTCGACGGAACAGATCTTGCCATTGTCGACGGACGCATAGGTGTTTGTGAGAATGGTGCCGTGTGGTTGCAGCAAGATGTTGAACAGCGTGCCGTATATTTCATTTCGGAAGCACTGGTTATCCTGCTCGACCGGAAGAATCTGGTGAACAACATGCACGAGGCTTACAAGCGCATCGATACCGGTGAATATGGATATGGCGTATTCATTTCAGGTCCGTCGAAGACGGCCGATATCGAACAGGCACTTGTTATGGGTGCACACGGTGCACGCAGTGTAACGGTTATTCTGCTCTGACAGGTATCCGGTAAGCGATAAAAGAATAAAAGCTTGCTCTATTCACATAGGGCAAGCTTTTTTCATATAGGAAGAAAGTTTATAAAGAGATTATTTTTGAGTGTCTGTATTTTTTTAATGCGTGCATAGTGAAACAATCCACCATGCCAGGTTCAGTATGATGATACCGCCTACTATGGCATAAATTGTCCGTGCAAGCATCTTTTTGTTATCTGACTTATATTCATCTGTTTCATTTTCGTTTTGCATGTTACTGAGCTGTGGTATTATCATATTCGTCTTGTTTGTTTATTACTAAAATGTACGATTCTGATAAATACTGCGTGCCGGCAGGTTATTTTTGTCTGTTTTTAAACAATTGTACTTTGGCTCCGAACGAAAAGCGTAGTATATCTTTCATTGTCAGACTCTTGTTTGTAGCCTTGCTGATAATATACAATTCGCAACTGCTCACCTCATAAAACAAGGAAATATGCTTTACTATACCGTGCTTCAGGTTGAAGTTCAGTCGTTGTCCTACAAATATATACGGACGAATCTTCGTACTGAAATTGTAATAGCGGTTAGGGTATCGTCCGGGTTCCTTTTCCCAGAACTCTTCTCCGGCTATAGTCGTGAGATACAGTCCGCAATAAAACGGTTCCAGTGCCCAGTGTTCGCCAAAACTCATACTCCACGGAATATAGTTTTGCTTTACAGTCAGTGTAAAAAGAAAGTCGGTAGCATATTTGGCAGGCAGATAACCTATCAGAAAGTCGGTTTCCCACTGTCGGCGTTTGCCGTAATCCCAGCCTACACCGGCCGACATTACACCCATTCCTCCTGCATATTGTATTTTTGCATGAGTCGGTTTCAGCCTTTCCCAGCCCTCATATTTCAGATGCACTCGCTTGTCCCAGCGTTTGGGAGCTGGCAATTCTTCCGTTTCGTCGGTTATGCCGAACAGGTTAAGGGGAGCAGCCAGCAGTGCAGTCAGCAGATATTTAGAAATTGACCAGCTCATAGTTGTATTCATTTTTTTTGATTGTAAAATATACATAGTTTCTTTTGTTGATGGAAGGGGCAGAATAGTACATGGTGCCGTCTTCGAATATATCACTTTCCGAGAAGCTGTGTATGTGTCCGTATATGCAGAATTGCAGAGAAGGGAATTGCGAAATGCAATACTGGAAGACTCTTGCGATATTATTGTTGAATTGTTCGGAGCGGGGAGGAGCGTGCATGGCAACTACCGTCTTGCTTGCCTGAGAAGGAAAGTTCTGTAGTTCATGCTCCAAAAAAGAAAAGTCGGGTACGGCTTCCGAGTAATCAAACTCCAGAGCGTTGGTGTTGAGGCATACAAAACGCACATTTCCGGCTGTAAATGCAAAGTTTTCATCGCCGAAAATAGTGTTGAATACCTCCTTGCCTGTAGCCAGACAGTCGTGATTTCCCAGCAGGCATACATAGGGGACGCTCAGGCGGTTCAGAATATCGCGCTGTTTTTCAAATTCCATTTTCATGCCGAAGTCGGAAAGGTCGCCGCAATGTATCACGAAATCCACATCATTACGTTCGTTGATAGCATTTACGGCATCTTCCGTTTCATCATACCAGCGCTGTGTGTCGCTGATAAGGACAAACGAAAACTCTTCCTTTCCGTTCAAGTTTGCTTCAATGGTCTGTATGTTTCTCCGGTTAATGTCTGTATCTCCCTTTATATTCAGGTCGTAGGGATGATATTCTATCATGTCGCACCCGTTTGTCAGCATCGTAAGACCAGCAAGTGCCAGTGCGGCAAATGTGGAGTGTAAGATGCTGTTGCATCGATTTTTAGTGGTCATATAATTATTCGTTTTCCTGTTTTTTCATGCAAATTTTGCCATAAAAAGTTGCATTTTATTTATTATTTTTTCAGAAAAACTGTTCTGATTCGCTGGGTATGGTAAAAAAGAATATTTTATCTTCCTTTTAGAATAGGCCGGAACGGATGCTTGGCTTCTTTCTGTCCGGATGCTCAATTAGTCTGTAGTAAACTTATACACCGTATGACTCTGGAAAACTTCACCAGGCCTTAGCGTGGTAGAGGGGAATTGTGGATTGTTCGGACTGTCCTGAAAGTGGCAGGTTTCAAAGCATACAGCTCCTCGGAACGGGTAACAAATGTCATTTTTCCCTTTCACTTTTCCTTTCAGTCCGTTGCCCGTATAGATATGAACAGCAGGTTCGGTAGTATAGATTTCCATTTTTCGTCCGCTGTTTTCGTCGTATATCCAGGCGGCAGGTCGGCTGTCATCGCCCGGAGAACGGAGTGCCCATGCATGATCGTATCCGTTTACTACTTGCAATTGTCCATACTCATCGTTGATATGCCGACCTATGGCATGAGGTTGAGTGAAGTCCAGTGGCGTGCTTTTGACGGGCCATAATTCTCCTGTCACACATTTCTTTTTGTCATAAGGCGTAAAGTAGTCGGCATCCACCCACATAATCTGGTTTTCCACACTGCTGTTCAGGTTGCCCGACAGGTTGAAAAACGAATGATTGCACAGATTGATTACAGTTGGCTTGTCGGTAGTAGTTTCGTAGCGGATATCGAGTGCGTTGGCTTCGGTAACGGTATAGGTAAGTTTTACTTTCAGGTTTCCGGGAAATCCGTTTTCTCCGTCGGGAGAGAGGTAGGTCAGGGTGACAGAAGAAGGAGTGACCTGCTGCACTTTCCACATGCGGGCACCGAAATTCGGATCGCCTCCGTGTGCAGTATGCCCGTCGGTATGATTTGCCTGCAAGCAATATTCTTTTCCGTCGAGCACGTATCGTGCATGCAAGATGCGTCCGATATATCGTCCTACGGTAGCTCCATAATTCTGTGGCTGGCTGAGATAACCGTTTATATCAGGAAATCCGCAGACGATGTCCTCCAGCTTACCGTTGCGGTCGGGCACCATGAGTGATACCACGCGGGCACCATAATTGGTGATACAGGCTTCCAGTCCGTTTTTATTGCTTATTTTGTATAAGGCGGTCTTTTCTCCGTTAACCTTTTGGCGGAAATCCTCCGACCGTAGTCCCGATGATGTGATGAATTTATTCCCGCTACAGGAATCTAAGATGCTGGCAAAAGCCAGACAGGCAAAGAAATATACAGTTCGTTTCATACGTGTTTATTTTTGAGTTTTGTTGCAAAGTTATGTTTTTGCCGGACTTATGGAATAGGTTCTATATATAAAAAGTAGAAAAGATAGGGAGATGATTGGAGGGACATGCAGACGTTTGCTTAAAAACGTGCTGACGTTTTTGGAAAATTTGTACAAACTTTCTGATTTTTTGTACAAATTTTCTTGAGATCTCCTGAGCTTTGTTTGGGCTTTGGGGCATGTTTCTGAAATTTTTGGAGAGATTATCGGGCAGGCGATATGAAACGGGTTGTAAAGGCTACGTGTCTTGTAGCTGATCAGTAGAAATGTTTAGATTTTTGTATAGTCTGTTGCGTTGGAACATATGGATAGGGAGTTTTTAAATGAATGTTTATGTCTGCCTTATGGTGAATAAATGTGAAATCCGTGTGACTTTGCTTGAAGGCTGCAATCGGCTGTTTTCATATGTAGGGAGGGCATAAAAAAGATACTCCCACTGAACACTATCAGTAGGAGTATCACAACACAAAAACTAAACTAGACTTAACTAAACTATTCAAATAAGAAGTTTCACAACTTCTGTTCTTATTATGTACTCTACAAATATAGAGGTTATATTTAGAAGTGACAAATGTTCGTTGGAAAAACTTTGAACAGGTCGGTAAAAAAAAGTTAAATAAACACGGTTCTTTCAAACAATATGTTCATTAACATAATTTTGGAGTTCCTGTTTGTAACTATCGGAGATCGGAATGTATTCTTTTCCGAAAACTATTCTTCCTTTGTCGATAACTTTTATCTTTTGCTTTTGGACAATAAACGACCGGTGCACGCGGATGAACTTGTCTGCGGGGAGC
>HF993192.1 GCA_000436795.1 Bacteroides sp. CAG:1076 | reverse complement strand
CCTTAATCGTGTATTGGATGATAGTTGCGGATTTTAGGAAGACAAAATAATATTATTACCCAAGACCTAACAAAACTATTCATACAGCACCTCATCAGCCATAATATCACCCGGAGAAGACAGATAAACAAAAATTACACAACGATTATGAAATATAACAACATCAATAAAAAATATCTTTAAGTCCATGACCTTTCAGCAAAAACCTCAAGAACATTTCTCAAAAACGTCAAGAGATTTTTTTATTTTTTGTACAAAAAACAAAAGATTTTGTACAAAAAATAAAAAGAAATCACAGGATATCAGACAAGCTTACCTTATGAATCATTTACCATTCCGAAGCAATTCTTTTTCATTATACCTGAAAAGAGCATAAAAAAACGGCAAGAATACATATGCCGCTCTGGTAGGCGTGCAATGTATTCTTGCCGGTGTTAAAACCTTTCAGACCAATGGTTATTGCTTGTCTGCAACTTTTACAGGAGCCGACAATATCTCTTTGTATTTTTCTGGAGAGTTCAGGACTTCAATAGCCTTATCCAGATCCTCATCATCCTTCAGACGCTGCATAACCGCTCCACGCTGATAAAAGTAACGGGTTGCAATTTCTTCGGCAATTTGCTCCTTTATCGGTTTAGCAAAATAATCAAGATCACGATCCAGATTATGGTTCAGTTTCTGTTCCAAAGCCTTAAATTCATCTGCGGCACCCTCCATATATCCTTCAAACTCGGCCACCTCCTTCAGTGTTTTCAGCATTTTCTCACTCTGACGGTCGTAAGTAAAATTGGCAGCCTTGACTTGTTTCTTAAACTCAGCGTAATCGGCATCGGTAATTTGTATCGAATCGACCGAAGTAATTGCCGGATGTGTCAGACAATATTGGGTAGCATAATCGAATATCAAATCGTCGTTCAGCAGATAGAACAAGATATTCGGGAACTTATCTCCCTTCACTTCAATATCCGGACGAATACCTCCGCCGTCGCGAACCTCACGTCCGGCAGCCGTATGGAAAACAGTTGTCAAACTATCGGGGATTCGTGCCACCGAACCATCCGCATTCTTTTTTGCATAGTCGATAGCCTGAATACAACGGCCGCTTGGAATATAATACTTAGACGTGGTCACCTTCAGCGTACCATTATACGGCAACGGACGAGTAGTTTGCACCAGCCCCTTACCATACGTACGCGTACCGATAATTACTGCACGGTCCATATCCTGCATCGAGCCACTCAAAATTTCGGAAGCCGAAGCCGTGTTGCCGTTTACCAGTACAGCCAGAGGCATTTCTGTATCAATCGGCTCGTTTTGTGTCTTGAACGAACCCGCAGCCTGACGAATCTTTCCTTTCGTCACCACAATTTCCTTACCTTTCGGAACGAAGAAGTTTATGATGTCGACAGCTTCCTGCAACGAACCACCTCCATTATCCCGCAAGTCGATTACCAGCGATTTAGCTCCACGTTGTTTCAATTCAATGAATGCCTTCTTCACATCCTTTGCACAGTTATCCGTAAATCCTGTCAGTGACAAATAGCCTATGCTATCTTTCAGAATACCATAATACGGAACCGGATTGTTGCGAATATTCTTACGGGTTATCTTAAATTCCATCACCGTACTGTCGTTCTTCAGCGGACGGAGCACTTTCAGAATAAAAGATGTACCCGGCTCTCCGCGTAAAGCTTCGCTTACCTTCGACGAAAAGTCCTGAGGCTTCATATCGCCACGTACCATTTCTTTTCCACCCACCGAAAGAATGATATCTCCAGCCTTCAGTCCTGCTTCTGCCGCCGGCATACCTTCCGTAGGTTCCACAATGGCTATACGGTCTTTCTTCTTATAATATCGGATAGCAGCCCCTATACCTCCATATTTTCCGGTAATCATTTCCTTCAGACTGCTGACGCCCTCTTCAGGATAATACTCGGTATACGGATCGGTCAGAGCCAACATACCGTTCACTCCGTTCTGAATCATTTTCTCAGGATTGATTGTATCAACATAAAACAAGTCAAGCTCCTTGAAAATAGAATTAAAGATATCCAGATTCTTTGCTATCTGAAAATTACGGTCATCGTCCTTAAAGCTGGACAACCCCAGCCCCAATAAAACGACGAATGCTCCCACCAACGTTCTTTTCTTATTCATAGTCAATGATTTTAACGTACAAATAAACACATTATTCCGTTCAGGCTTGCAGAACAGCTTCAATATTTAACTTTATTTCGTTCCATTTCTTCTTTGTAAGAGCCGTTCCTACAGTCTGAATGACATATCCCGCCAGAATAGTACTTATCTGAGCACATTTTTCGAGCGAATAACCACACGTCAATCCATAAAGGAATCCTGCTGCATAAAAATCACCTGCTCCAGTCGTATCGACAACTTTCTTTACCGGCAAGGGCTTTACTTGAATTTCTTCCGTACCTTTTTTTATCAGCGACCCTTTTTTCCCTGTCTTGATAACTACAATACTGCATTTCGAAGCAATCTCTCCCAAAGCCTCTTCCGGCTCTTTTCCGGTATAAGCACGCGCTTCACTTTCATTGGCAAAAACAATATCAACATATTTTGTTATCAGCATATCGAAAAAATCGCGTTCAGCCTCAACGACATTGAAGCTCGCCATGTCAAGACAAATCTGCAAACCGACTTCTTTTGCCAGACGCATTGCCTTGACAATAAGGTCATGATCCTGCAAAAGATACCCTTCTATATATAAATAAGAATACCCTTCGAACATAGAACGTGTCAAATCATCGGCACACAACGTAGCCGAGGCTCCTAAAAATGTTCCAAACGTACGCTCACCACAAGCAGACACGAATGTGGAAGCAACCCCCGAAGGACAATCACATTTCAACAAGGAAGTTTCCACTCCCCTTTTCTTCAATGTCTGCTCAAAAAACTTTCCAAATTCATCGGTTCCGACTTTCCCGATAAAGCCTGCCTGAGCATCCAGACCGGCAAGGGCACATATAGTATTGGCAGCAGCGCCACCTGTTGCCCGATGCAACCGTTGTCCGGCTGTCTTTTCCCGTATTTCCAATAATGTTTTTTCGTCTATCAACTGCATGCTACCTTTGGGCAAATGCAGGTCCTCCAGCATTCCATCATCTTCCATCAGGACCAATACATCAACCAAAGCGTTGCCCATTCCAACAATTTTATCCATTTATTCTAATTTTTTTTGCAAAGATATTGCATATTTCAAAATATCCTACTACCTTTGCGTCGCAATTGAGAAAAACCTTCTTCAGTAGCTCAGTCGGTTAG
>HF993191.1 GCA_000436795.1 Bacteroides sp. CAG:1076 | reverse complement strand
GGATAAATCCGTTGCCTAAAATTTTGCCTGCGCGTTCACGGTTGCCTTGTCCCAGGGCGATGGCTGCGAGCGGACTTCCTCCGCCTCCTACGATGGCCGAAAACGAAGATATCAGGATAATGACGGCACTTGTCACTCCAATGCCCGCCAGTGCATCTGTTCCTATATCGGGAATATGACCGATATAAATACGGTCGACGATATTATATAGCAGGTTTACCAACTGTGCGGCGACAGCGGGAAGTGCCATCTTGAATATAAGTGGCAGCATGCGGTCGGTTCCAAGTCTTTCTTCGTATGCGTTTCTCATCTTGCTTTTCTTTAAAAAATCGTGCAAAGGTAGCGATTTTTTTCAGAACCGATTCACTTGCTTCCGAAAGCTGTTTGCTTATGATGGTGGAATGTGTCAGGGTTTGTCCGTTGGCTGCTGAGGCTTGACAGTAGGTTTCACTTTCTTTTTGCCCAGTTTTTTTGCTTTTTCCCATGCGGCCTTGCGTGCCTCGTACTGTTCACGCTGCCGTTCCAGATAGTTGTCTGCCATGATTGATGTGTTATTGGTTAAAAGATCAGTTCCAGTTTAATTCGTCTTGCATCCGGCGAAGCGCAGTATTGTAGTCTTCTATAAGTTCTTTCATTACTTCATCTACCGTTTGCAGACGTTTGATCATCGATGCTGCTTGTCCGATTTCCAGTTCTCCTTCGAACAAATCTCCTTCGAAGATACCCAGTTTGGCACGTCCGTGTCCCAGCAGGGTCTGCAGTTCGTCGACAGAAGCTCCCCGCAGTTCGGCTTCTTCCACGTGCTTGTAGAAATCATTCTTGACCAGTCGGGTAGGAGAAAGCTGTTTCAACGTCAGGATGGTGTCGCCTTCATTCAGGCGCAGACAGCGGT
>HF993190.1 GCA_000436795.1 Bacteroides sp. CAG:1076 | reverse complement strand
GTCACATATACCAGATGATGCTGGATGCCGACGTTTCGAATGTAAAGTGTCTGACCTTCGCCAATGCCGATGTTGCCGAATTTACAGTTAAAGCCGGTTCACGTATTACACGTTCTCAGGTGAAAGACGTAGGCCTTCCCAAAGGAGCAACAATCGGAGGACTTATCAGAAACGGAGAAGGTATCCTGGTTACAGGTAATACAACGATCATGGAAAACGACCATGTTGTAGTATTCTGCTTGGGTATGATGATAAAGAAACTGGAGAAATTCTTTAACTGACAAAACAAGAACTATATTCCGATTTTAATACTGAATTGGAATATAGTTCTTGCTTATTTGTATATGCCTGAAAGAATCTATAAAAGAATTTCCCTAAAATATACACACAACTCACATTTCCAACGCTGTCAAAACAGACTTTTTAGTAAACTCTTATCAGATCCAACCAAAGGAAACCCTACGGTACGACAGTTCGCTATCAGCACAAAATAAAAATAGAACAAAAATATCAACAATAACTTCATATTTTCTTACTTGGCCCAGCAACTTTCAGTCCTTATAAAATGACCTAATTTTCCTCACATCAAGCAACAGAGATTTTGTTTTTTTATACAATCCTCCTAAAAAGACTAAAAATAAATGTGTATCTTTGCAGCCGTTTTCAGATGGGTATTAATGATGGGTAAACAAATAAGGATAATTGCAATTCTCTTTTCTTTCCTTATAATAACGATTATAGGGAATCTTGTTTATGCCCCCTCATTAACAGACAATAAAAAATTCTCTTTTCAATTTGATTCTACCTACAGCGAACTTCAGGAACCTCAGCAACCATCCGAAAGAACGCTTCAGTATTTGTCAACACAAAACAATACAGATATACCAAACAGAACCATAATTGCTCATAAGGTTAATACTTATGACTTTAAGTCTGCATTACGAAATGCGACCAATCCTCTCTGCCAAATAGAATATGGTGTGAGCAGACAAGTACGTTTCGCATGCTTCAATCACCCTCCTTTAAACAAAAGAATCTCCTATTATATCTATACACTGGAAAAAATATTGATTTAGTTTCTCTATAACGATAGAGATACTCAATATTCATTTTCCTCTTTATATGGTAAAGAGCGTTTTACCATATAAAAGTTATATGTTCGATTTATCAATATAAAGTTTTATTTATGTTTT
>HF993189.1 GCA_000436795.1 Bacteroides sp. CAG:1076 | reverse complement strand
TAGGCAGAAACAGACCGTTATTTACGTAAAGTCTGTGTTTTTATATACATATTCATGCAGTTTCTACTCAATTTTGCATATTTTTTCGATTAGAAATGCATATTTAAACAGAAATATTATATCTTTGCGCCCGCAAATAAATATGATATAATGAATTCAACAAGAAGATTTCCCTCTCCATTGGTATCTTTCCTTCCGATTATCATTCTGATATGTATGTTGGTTGCGACCATTAGTACTTTCGGAAGCGACTCACTGAACGGCGGAAGCCAAATTTCTCTGCTGGTAACTACAGCGGTTTGTATATTTATAGGAATGGCTTTTTATCGTATTCCATGGAAAGATTATGAACTTGCCATTACCAATAACATCAGCGGTGTAGCCACAGCCGTCATCATCCTACTTATCATCGGCGCACTGAGCGGTACATGGATGATCAGTGGTATCGTACCTACACTTATCTATTACGGCATGCAAATTATTCATCCGACATTTTTTCTGACTTCTACTTGCATCATCTGCGTGCTGATATCGGTCATGACCGGCAGTTCGTGGACAACAATTGCCACCATTGGTATTGCTCTTTTAGGCATAGGTAAAGCACAAGGATTTCACGAAGGCTGGATAGCCGGAGCTATCATCTCAGGGGCTTACTTCGGCGACAAGATTTCTCCGCTGTCGGAAACAACGGTTCTGGCCTCTTCTATCACAGAAACTCCGTTATTCCGTCACATCCGCTACATGCTCATCACTACAATTCCCTCATTGGTTATCACACTGATTCTGTTTACCATCATGGGATTCACACATAGTACTCATAACATGGAGCACATGACTGAAGTAGCAACAAGTCTGGCAGACAAGTTTAATATTACTCCCTGGCTTCTGATTGTTCCTGTAGTAACCGGTATTCTGATAGCGCGCAAAGTTCCTTCTATTATAACTCTTGCTATTTCTACCTTTCTTGCATGTGTAGCAGCCATTATCTTCCAGCCTCATCTGCTGAATGAAATAGCTGGAGAACAGAATCTGTTTAAGGGAGTCATGATAACCTGTTACGGAAGCACGAACCTCCAGACAGACAATGCTGCTCTGACAGAGCTTGTCGCTACACGAGGTATGGCAGGCATGACCAATACTATCTGGTTGATATTGTGTGCAATGTGCTTCGGAGGAGCCATGACGGCAAGTGGTATGCTGGGAAGTATTACCTCCGTATTTGTACGCTTCATGAAAAATCGTTTCAGTCTGGTTTCGTCGACAGTATGTTCCGGACTGTTCATGAACCTGACCACTGCAGACCAGTATATAAGTATTATCCTGACAGGTAGCATGTTTGGTAGTATTTATAAATCACAAGGATATGAAAGCCGGCTATTAAGCCGTACGACTGAAGATTCGGTAACGGTGACTTCTGTATTGATTCCGTGGAATTCGTGTGGTATGACGCAGGCAACTATCCTGAATGTTCCCACTCTGACCTATCTGCCATATTGCTTTTTCAATATCATCAGTCCCATTATGAGCATTATCGTTGCAGCTATCGGATATAAGATTTTCAGACATCCGACAGAAGAACATCCAGAAAGTTTTTCGGAAATAAAATAAACAAGAAAGACATAGAGATATACAAAATTGCCTATCTTCTATACAAGAAGCAGGAATACGCCCAATCGCAAAAAGAGTAAACGCATTCCTGCCTCTTTTTTTGAATTTACGATTCAAACATGCTTCTGCGAGACAACATGCAAGCTCCTATAACTCCCGCCTTATCCAACAGCTTAGACAAGGCTATAACTGAATCCTTATTAACCAGATTCAACGAATATTTACGGACTGCGCTCTTTATTGGTTGCAGAATATAATCACCTGTCTGTGCCAAAGCACCTCCAATGATAACCAATTCTGGATTCAGTAGATTAATTAATCCTGCCAGGTAACGTCCCAGCTTCTGCCCTATTTCTTCAACCAGTTCAATGCAAAGCAAATCTTCCCGATTGGTTGCGGAAATTATTTCATCTAAAGTAAGAGGAGTATCTCCCTGCAAGATACGCTTGGAAAGAATAGACTGCTTACCATCCTGAACACATTGTATCAGTTTACGATGCAGAGCAGCACCAGACACCTCAGTTTCCAAACAGCCTCGCTTCCCACAATGGCAGAGTATTTCATTATCGAAAACACTAAAATGTCCGAACTCTCCAGAAAAACCAGACTTTCCCGTAAAGATATCTCCGTTTATTATTAATCCTGCTCCAAGCCCCCAACTCAGATTAATAAAAATAATATTCTTCTCTCCCTTTACTAATCCTTTGACCATTTCTCCATACGTCATGGCACGGGTATCGTTATCAATCGTTACCTTATAGCCAATCTTTTCGGTCATTACCTCAGCAAGCGGCCGTTCCTCAAAATTAAACAGACTGAAACTGTATCCTAATTCAGGATTTACTCTACCAGATATATTAACGCATATATTTAAAATCTTCTCCTTATCAATATTAGCTTGGGATATGAATTCAGTAATATACCCACACAGTCTGTTCAATCCTTCTGGACTATTTTCTGCTTCATAAGGTATTCCCATCTTCAGGTCAACAAAATCTCCTATAAAATTCATTAGTCCGATATTCAGACTAAACTTTTTAATATCTACCCCAATAAAATAACCCGAATCTAAGGTTAAACCATATAAGGTTGGAGGACGTCCTTCACTCGTTTCTTGTTTACCGTAACTCATGATATACCCTTCATCACACATCTCCATTATAAATTTTGTAACGGTAGGTACACTTAAATCAAGTTCTTTCGACAAATCCGGTATTGTAGACGAACGGTTATACATATAATAGGTAATAATCCGTTTTTTGGTCAAGGCGTTCTTCGATCCCCTTTCTATTTCTTCCAACAACTTTCGAGTCATATATTCTTCTTAATTTTTTCTCTCTCCAAATATAATAATATTTTTAATAAAGGCCTCTCCAACCCTAATAAATCTGTCTACTTTTCAATAAAACCATAGTCTACTAAATCCATAAGAAACCTGTATGTATAAATTAACGTATAAAAAAGATTAAACTATAATTCCTTTGATACATTAAGAAAAATAAATTATATATTTGCACAACTTAATAATTAATTTTATTAACTAATCTAACTTATTATATTATGAAAAGGCTCATGCTTTCCGCTCTTTACCTGATACCACTCTTGTTTACGCTTTTATCCTGTCAAAAAGAAAGTATACAAGCCGATTATCAAATCATTCCGCTCCCTCAGCAAATCCAATTGTCAGCCGACAAGACTCCTTTCACCCTTAATAGTCAGACACAAATTTTATATCCAGCCGAAGATAAAAGGCTTCAAGATTACGCACAACTCTTGGCTCAGTATATAAAGACCAAAACCCACAAGGAAATAGCAATAAATACCAGTACTGACACCACTAATGCAATTATCCTTCAAATACTTCCGAAAGGAATCAATCCAGAAGGATACCAGTTGGATGTAAATTCACGCCACGTCATCATCAACGGAAATAGCGAAGCTGGTGTCTTTTATGGCATACAAACCTTAAGAAAATCATTACCCATAGCACAAGGAGGCGAAAACATTATACTCCCAGCAGTGCATATCAGCGACTTCCCCTATTTTCCATACCGCGGTGCACACCTCGATGTCAGCCGACATTTCTTCAATGTAAACGAAGTCAAGACATATATAGATATGATGGCCCTGCACAACATGAATACTATGCATTGGCACCTTACCGACGATCAAGGATGGCGTATCGAAATCAAGAAATATCCTCGCTTGACACAAATCGGTTCAAAAAGAAAAGAAACTTTGACCGGACATCTTAACGACCGTCCGGAAAAATACGACGGAAAGCCTTATAAAGGCTTTTACACCCAAGAACAAATAAAAGACATAGTCAACTATGCGGCTAAAAATCACATCACCATTATTCCGGAAATTGATCTTCCGGGACACATGCAAGCAGCTTTAGCATCATATCCGGAATTAGGCTGCACGGGAGGTCCTTATGAAGTATGGACCAAATGGGGAATTTCGGAAAATGTTCTCTGCGCAGGAAGCTCGAAAACATTTCAGTTTTTAGATGATGTATTTGACGAAATTACCCAACTATTTCCTTCACAATATATACATATAGGAGGAGACGAATGCCCCAAAACACAATGGGAACATTGCCCCAAATGTCAGGCCTTCATAAAAAAGCAAGACATCAAGTCGGATTCAAAATATACAAAAGAGCAATATCTGCAAAGTTTCATTATGAAACATGTAACCGAATATCTTAAGAAAAAAGGCAGAAAGACTATCGGATGGGATGAAATACTGGAAGGAGATGCGGATTCTCAAGTAACTGTCATGTCTTGGCGTGGAGAAGCTGCTGGGGTAAATGCAGCCCAGCAAGGACATGATGTTATTATGACACCTAATACCGTTATGTATTTTGATTTCTATCAGGCACTGGACACAGAAAAAGAGCCCCTGGCAATAGGAGGATACATCCCTGTCGAGAAAGTATACAACTACGATCCTTTGCCAGATCAACTGACAAAAACTCAAAAAAAGCATATATTAGGAGTACAATCCAACCTTTGGACCGAATATATTCCCGATTTTTCACATGTTCAATATATGGTACTCCCCCGATGGGCAGCATTGGCCGAAGTTCAATGGAGTAATCCGGAACAAAAAGATTATAATGAATTTCTCAACCGCCTGGGAGGTATGTTAAAACAATATCAACTGGAAAAATATAATTATGCCAAACACGTATTAAACGTAGATGCTACATACATTTCTAATTTTAAGACCGGATGTACGGAAGTTGCCTTATCCACTTTAGGAAATGCCCCGATACACTACACTCTTGACGGAAGTATGCCAACGAGCCAATCACCTGTATATCAACAAGCCATACAAATAAACAAGACTTCCACTTTACAAGCCATTGCCATCCGGCCAGAAGGAAACAGTGAAATTTACAAACAGCCTCTTTACTTCAATAAAGCAACCAACAAACCCATTACATTACGCTATCCGGCCGATGACAAATACAATGGACAAGGTTGCGGTACACTGGTAGACGGAATCAGCGGAAATGCAACTTTCGGAAGCGGGAAATGGCTGGGATTCAGTAACGGAAAAGATATGATTGCTACTATAGACTTAAAGGAGAAAACACCAATCACAACAATATCACTTCACACATGCATAGCTACAGGCGATGGAGTATTCGATGCTCGAGAAATCAGTGTCGAGGTGTCAACCGACGGAAAGAACTATCGAAAAATAGCATCCGAAACCTGCCCCATCCCAACAGAACATCAAAAAGTAGTAAAACAACATACATTAACCTTTCCGTCCCAACCAGCTCGATATGTCAGAATTTCTGCCATATCAGAAAAACAAATGCCGGCATGGAGCGGATTTCCGGCCATACCAGCCTTCATCTTTGTAGATGAACTATCAGTAAACTAAACTCGACTCCATATATTTATCAAAGCCTGTCAGAAGAAAAATCTACTTTATTTTCTTCTGCACAGGCAACTATTATCGCCTTTTCCCTACTTAAAGTTTATAAAACAATTAAAAAGTTACATTTTAAAACAAAACACACAAATACACTTTCATAATAACACAAAAAGTTATCACATGCATATAAAAAAGAAAGTTTTAAATAAAAATAAAATAATTACCTATTCCGAAAGCATATTAAATAAATTATTTTATATATTTGCGACATACGAGTACTCTAAATTTATTAATCTAATTAAATCGATAAATAAATTACTATGGCCGATTTAGAACAACTAAAAAAACAGTATAAGGAAGAACTACTGACCAATGTACTTCCTTTTTGGATTCAACATTCTCAGGACAAAGAATGCGGTGGTTACTTTACTTGTCTGGACCGAACAGGAAAAGTGTTCGACACCGACAAATTCATCTGGCTACAAGGCAGAGAAGTCTGGATGTTTTCCATGTTATATAATAAATTGGAGAAAAATCAAGAATGGCTGGATTGTGCCATCCAAGGTGGAGAATTTTTAAAGAAGTATGGACACGACGGTAATTATAACTGGTACTTCTCACTGAACAGACAGGGACAGCCCTTGGTAGAGCCATATAATATTTTCTCATACACATTCGCAACTATGGCTTTCGGACAGCTAAGTCTGGCTACCGGCCGTGAAGAATATGCCGATATTGCAAAAAAAACATTCGACATTATTCTTTCTAAGACAGACAATCCTAAAGGTAAATGGAACAAACTTCACCCCGGTACACGCGATCTGAAGAATTTTGCTCTTCCCATGATTCTTTGCAATCTGGCCTTAGAAATAGAACATTTACTCGACAAAGATTATCTGCAAAGTACAATAGACACGTGCATCCACGAAGTAATGGATGTTTTTTATCGTCCGGAATTAGGAGGAATCATCGTAGAGAATGTAAATAGTGATGGAACGTTAGCCGATTGTTTTGAAGGACGACAAATTACCCCAGGACATGCCATTGAAGCAATGTGGTTCATCATGGATTTAGGAGAACGCCTAAACCGTCCAGATCTGATAAAAAAAGCCAAAGACACAGCATTGAACATGTTCGACTATGGCTGGGATAAAGAATTTGGTGGTATTTATTATTTCATGGATCGCAAAGGTTTCCCACCTCAGCAACTCGAATGGGACCAAAAATTATGGTGGGTCCATATTGAAACACTGATTGCCATGATCAAAGGTTACCAACTAACCAAAGACAGTCGCTGCTTGGAAGTATTTGAAAAAGTACATCAATACACCTGGAGTCATTTTAAAGACCCTGAATACCCTGAATGGTTCGGTTACCTGAATCGGAGAGGTGAAGTTTTACTTCCCCTAAAAGGAGGTAAATGGAAAGGATGTTTCCATGTTCCAAGAGGATTGTATCAATGTTGGAAAACATTGGAAAAGCTATAATACATAAACCATCTTTACCTTAACCCTTAAAACACATTCTTATGAGAAAAAATTTCAAACGTGAAAAATGGATTTCAAGGATATCTCTTGTAACCATTGCCTTAGCCTGCCAAAACGCAGTCTATGCCGATGATGTTCCATCCAGTTCAACGGTCGCATCATCAATCATACAACAAGAAGGTCGTACGATATCGGGTACTATAACTGATGAACAAGGAAACAGCATTCCTGGTGCGAACATCCTTATCAAAGGTACTTCTATAGGAACCATTTCTGATATGAATGGAAACTTCGAGCTGCAAGTTCCTGCCGGACAGCACACCCTACAAATTTCTTTCATCGGATATAAGGAAAAAGAAATAGCCATTGGAAATAACAAAAAGTTCAATGTCCAACTAAGTGTCGAGTCGGAACAACTTAACGAAGTTGTTGTTACCGCATTAGGTATCAAACGAGAGAAAAAAGCATTAGGATATGCTATGCAGGAAGTTAAAACCGACAACCTGACAGAAAACAAATCTATCAGCCTCAGCAACATGTTGCAAGGTAAGATTGCCGGTGTACAAATAGCGCAGTCAGGATCCGGTATGGGTGGATCAACTCGTATCATCATGCGTGGTCTGAACTCATTAAGCGGAAAGAACCAGCCTCTATGGGTCATCGATGGAATTCCTATCAATGACGATTCAAGCGGCGATGCAGATGAATACGGAGGTACAGATCTTGCCAGCGCAGCTTCACAAATTAATCCGGAAGATATTGAGAGTATTTCTATCCTGAAAGGAGCTAATGCTGCAGCACTTTACGGTTCCAGAGCACAGAGTGGAGCCATTATCATCACAACCAAGAAAGGTAAGCAAGGACAGCCTCTGCAATTAGAATACAACGGTAATATCCAATTCAGCAAAGTATATAACCCATACGATTATCAGAACGTTTATGGACAAGGTTCCAGCGGCGTATTCAGTACTTCCGCCAAAGGAAGCTGGGGACCAAAGATGGAAGGTCAGATGGTTGACAACTGGAAAAATGTCATCTATGGCAATACAGACTATGGTCAATATGCATTGCTTCCACAAGATGACTACATTAAGGAATTCTACGATACCGGCGTACAATATTCGAACACTGTAACAGCATCAGCAGGAAGCGACAAGCTTACAGGACGTTTATCATTTACAGACAGCCGAAACAATGGTATCGTACCTAACCATTCTATCAACCGACAATACTTCGACTTGAATACTGAATTCAAGAACGATTTTCTCACCATCGGAGCAAAAGCCAACTACATGATAGAAAAGACTAATAACGCTCCAGCACAAGGTAGTTATGGATTGATGTCTCAGTTCATCACCATGCCACGTGGTATTCGTCTATCTGATCTTAGCACCGATATGTTTAAATCAAACGGACAAGTACAAAACTGGACGGGTCCGGCAGAAAACTATACCAACCCTTATGGAATGATATTGCCCGACAACGGAAATAAAAATACAAGAAACCGTTTCTTAGGACAAATCAAGGCATCGTTAAAACTGACCAGTTACCTGAACTTGACGGGACGAGTAGGTGTAGACTGGTACAACGATCAGTACCGGAAATATGCTATTCATCAGTCTGATGGATCAACAGCTTCACAATATGTTCATAGTGAAACTTCCCATAAAGACTTCACTGCCGATTTAATATTGAACTTCAACAAGACATTCGGAGATTTCGGTGTAACAGCCAATCTCGGTACTTCTGTCGAAAACCAATCGTATGAAGGCCTTGCAGGCGATGCTGGTACTTTCCAGATAACTGACTTCATCTGGATGGGTAACGGCGACAAACGAGAAGCTTCCGAATCATTCTATAAAAAAGAAATCCAGTCTGTATTTGGCAATGCTTCTTTCAGTTGGAAAAATATGTTATATCTGGATGTTACCGGACGAAACGACTGGTCTTCAACTTTACCTAAAGAAAACAGATCTTACTTCTATCCATCCGTTAGTTTAAGTGGCATCATTTCCGAAATGCTAAAAATGCCCGACTGGATTGACTATCTGAAGGTAAGAGCATCTTGGGCAAAAGTCGGAAACGATACAGACCCGTACAAACTGGCCTATGCATATAGTAAATATGGAAGTCTGGTAAACGGAGGAACCATTCTTGAAATGCAGTTACCGGACGAACTTCCATTGAGTGATTTAAAGCCAGAAAGTACCAATTCTTACGAAGCTGGATTGGAATGGCGTATGTTCCAGAATAGATTAGGCATTGACTTCACCTATTATCAAAGTGCAACGACCGATCAGATTCTTGCAATCAATACTCCGGTTCCATCAGGATATACCAGTAAATTGATTAATGCAGGTAAGATTCGCAGTAAAGGTTACGAACTGACTGTAACCGGTACACCGATTTTGACAAAAGACTGGAAATGGGACATCACCTTGAACTGGGGATCGAACCGTACAGATTGTATAGAACTGGGTGGAGGTGTCAAACGTTATACATTAGGCAGCACCAGCATCGCATCCGTAGTTGTCAACGAAGGTGGAAAATACGGTGATATTGTTGCAACCAATGCTTATCAGAGAGATGCTAATGGAAATATCCTGATAGGTGACGACGGACTGCCTCTTACTGAAACAGATAAAGTCATTGGTAACATGCTGCCGAAGTGGACAGGTTCTATCGGAACAGGATTGCAATGGAAGAATCTTTCTCTTAATGCCCTGATTGATGTACGCTATGGCGGCGACTTTATCTCAATGACTGATGCCAATGCATGTTCAGCCGGAACATCAGCTCGTACACTGGAAGGACGTGATGAAATGATAGTAGACGGATTCCTTGCATCGACAGGCGAAGTCAACACCATTCCTGTTACCGCACAAGAGTTCTATACTAAAATAGGTAGCTCAAGTGGTGTTGCCGAAGAATTTATGTACAAAGGAACTTATGTAAAAATGCGAGAATTATCTATCGGATGGAGTCTGCCGTCTTCATGGCTCAAACCTATTAAGCTGCAAGCTGTAAAGATTTCTGCTGTAGGACGTGATTTGTTCTACTTCTATAAAGATGCTCCGGTAGATCCTGAATCAGCTATATCAAGCGCCGATTATGCACAGGCATTCGAATACGGTTCAATGCCTCCGACCAGAAGTTTCGGATTCTCCTTAAATGTTAAATTCTAAATTTTGAGCTATGAAACAATCTTTAATATTATCTAGTTTATTCTTGGTTGGCATGGAGCTGTTCAGTAGCTGTACAGATAAGTTTGAATCCATGAATACCAATCCTGGAGCTGTTAGCGAGGCAAGTTTAAAATATATCTTACCGTATGTACAGGAAGTAGGTGCCCATCTTGATTGTACTCCTTACCAAAGAGCCGACAATCTGTATGCCCAGATGTACTGCCAGTACTTCGCCAATGCCGATGCCGGCTTTGCATCCGACCGTTATGGATATAATGACTCATGGTCGAACGAAGGTTTCTGGCAACCCTATTACAAAACATTAAAACACATGAAGGTGGCCAAACAAACGGCAACAGACAAGCCGGAAGAGGCCAATATCTGCCAGATGATCCGTATTACACAAGCTTATAATACAGCAGGTATGACAGATACTTTTGGAGATATTCCGTATTCTGAAGCTGGATTAGGAGAAACAAAGAATAAATACGATTCACAGGAGTCCATTTATGAAGATATCTTCAAAGAACTGACAGACGCCGTAAATATCTTAAAAGAGAACCGGGAAGGTCAGACCACCTGTACCTCAGACAATGACCTTGTATTTGGTGGAGATATACAAAAATGGATTCGTTTCGGTAACTCACTGAGATTGCGTTACGCATTGAGAATCTCATACATCGATCCGGCACGTGCAAAAGAAGAAGGTGAAGCGGCCCTGGCAAGCGGAGTAATGACCAGCAATGAAGACAATGCTTATATGACTGCTTCTGCTACTGGTGACTGGGGATGGGGACACCCCTTGTACATGATGAGCTTATGGAACGGGTTCTGCATGAGTAAGACCATGGAGAATATTCTGAAAAACGAAAGTACTGTAGCAGATCCACGTATGACTCTCTGGTTTGGACAAACGCAAGACTACGTAGCAGCAAAGAGAAACGGAGATGATACATACAACGGAGATCAGTTCTCAGGTCTGCCCAATGGAATGAATGCTACCGAAATAGGATTACCGGAAAATAACGTAAGAAAACATTCCGTATGTCTGGGATTGCAAGCCTATCCGGACTGGAACTCACAGACAGCTCCTTCGGAAGATGTACTGAACATCACAGTTACTCTTCCATTAAAGATTATGACTTATGGAGAAGTATGTTTGTTAAAAGCTGAGGCAGCTCTGCTGGGATGGAACGGAGCCGGTGATGCTGGAGAAAATTACAAGGAAGGCATCAAGGCTTCCCTCGCAGATGAGCGTTCATTCCTGAACGATGCATCTCTTTCTCCTACGAACAACGATGAAACCTATATGACAACTGGTAAAGTTGCATGGAACGAAAATGATTCTCAAGAACAAAAATTGGAAAAAATTGCTACTCAGAAATGGCTGGCTCTTTATCCCAATGGTATAGAAGCATGGGCTGAATGTCGTAGAACAGGATACCCGAAGCTTTCTCCTGTTCTTCACAGTGAAGATGCCAACATCAACCCTGCCAATCATGAATTCATTCGTAAATTAAGATACACCGACGATGAACGACGTGAAAACAGTGAAAATGCGACAAGCTCTTCTCTGAACCAGAATCAGGGAGACGGATCTACCGTACATGTATGGTGGGATACCAACCGTCAGCAAGACGTTCAGAAATAAATAAGCTCCTTATAAAGATACAGATTATCAACTTATTTGATAATCTGTATCTTTCAAACTGAATAAAACCTTACCATTATGGAAAAAACACAACGCCTTATCTCACTGGATATTTTAAGAGGCATTACCATTGCAGGGATGATTATCGTCAATAATCCTGGTTCGTGGAAACATATCTACACGCCATTGAAGCACGCCATATGGAACGGATTGACACCTACCGATTTGGTGTTTCCTTTTTTTATGTTCATAATGGGTATCTCAACTTATATTTCACTCAAGAAATTTAACTTCACCTATAGCCAACCCTTAGTAAAGAAAGTAATTAAACGTACCATTTTATTATTCCTCATCGGGTTATTCATCAACTGGTGTGCTAAAGGCATGTGCAGCTATCAGGAACTGAGAATCCCCGGGGTACTACAGCGACTGGCTCTTTGTTATTTTTTCACTGTTATCCTATGTACAAACATCCATGAAAAATATATCCCAGCCTTAATCACTGCATTACTGGTAATATACCAAATCATATTAATGACAGGAAATGGATTCGTTTATGGATCACAGAATATAATAGCCATCGTCGATCAATCTATTTTAGGGACTTCACATCTTTACAACGACCATGGTATTGATCCAGAAGGTATATTAAGCACTATACCTTCCATTGCCCATACGCTTATCGGATATTATATTGGCAAAATTTGCATTGGAAAAGAAGATATACACAGTAAATTAGAAAAACTTTTTCTGATAGGTACGATACTCTTGTTCGCCGGATATCTGTTCAGTTACAGCTGTCCGATAAACAAGAAAATCTGGTCACCCACATATGTACTTATAACCTGTGGCGCCGGCATTCTACTACTATCCTTGCTTATCTGGCTGATTGACATCCGAAAATATCAAAAGGGATGCAAACTTTTTATCGTATATGGCGTCAATCCATTATTTTGCTATACAGCAGGCGAACTACTATTCATAGCACTGATACATATATCAGTGGGAGGAAACACACTTCACACATGGTTTTATCAGCATGTATTAGCTCATTACTTTGGAGATAATTGCTTTTCATCACTACTCATGGCATTGTCTGTAGCTGTTGTTATCGGAATAATAGGATATACATTATACAGAAAGAATATCTATATCAAAATATAAAACAGAAAAAATTAAAATTTAAGCAATATGACGAACCGTAGAGATTTTATAAAAAAGACATTACTGACTGGTGCCGCAGCTTTTGCAGCTCCATCCTTCCTGCACTCAGAAAATGAAGTGCCTGCCATTGCCTCATTGACCAATGAAGCCAATATGAAAAAAGAAGATGACAATAATCCACTAATTATTCCCAAGAACAATGGTCTACGCATCACAGGAACTTTTTTGGATGAAATATCCCATGATATACCACACCAGAACTGGGGAGCCAAAGAATGGGACCGTGACTTCCAATACATGAAACACATTGGAATTGACACAGTCATCCTTATCCGTTCGGGGTATCGTAAGTTCATTACCTACCCGTCAAAATACCTCTTGAAAAAAGGATGCTATATGCCTTCAATGGATTTGGTAGACCTGTTTTTGCGATTAGCCGAGAAATATAACATGAAATTCTACTTTGGATTGTATGATTCCGGCAAATACTGGGATACAGGTGACCTGACATGGGAAATAGAAGACAACAAATATGTCATCGACGAGGTATGGGAACAATACGGTACCAAATATAAAAGTTTCGGAGGATGGTATATAAGCGGAGAAATCAGTCGGAAGACCAAAGGAGCTATCGGAGCTTTTCAGGCAATGGGCAAACAATGTAAAGATGTATCAGGAGGACTTCCAACATTTATCTCACCGTGGATAGATGGAAAGAAGGCTGTAATGGGTACCAATAAACTTTCTCGTGAGGAATCTATTTCAGTACAAGAACACGAACGTGATTGGAACGAAATTTTTGACGGCATTCATGATGTAGTAGATGCTTGTGCCTTTCAGGACGGTCATATTGACTACGATGAGCTGGATGCGTTCTTCAGTGTCAACAAAAAACTGGCGGACAAATACGGCATGCAATGCTGGACCAATGCAGAATCGTTCGACCGTGACATGCCTATCCGCTTCCTGCCCATTAAGTTCGACAAGTTGCGCATGAAACTGGAAGCAGCAAAACGTGCCGGCTACGACAAAGCCATTACGTTTGAATTCTCTCACTTCATGAGTCCTCAATCGGCTTACTTGCAGGCAGGACATCTTTACGACAGATACAAAGAATATTTCGACATTAAATAAAAAGGAGCATTATGATGGCATCAACTAAATTCAACATAGGATATATGATTTTCCTCTCTTTCGTTGCGGCCATAGGAGGATTACTTTTCGGATATGATACAGCCGTTATTTCCGGTACCATTAGTCAGGTAACTGACCTTTTCCAACTTGATGCATTGCAACAAGGATGGTACGTAGGCTGTGCATTGGTAGGTTCCATTGTAGGCGTTATGTTTGCAGGAATGCTTAGCGACCGTTTGGGACGGAAATGGGTAATGATTATTGCAGCCCTCCTGTTCTCCGCATCAGGAATCTGGTGTGCAGTATCATCCGACTTCAATCATTTAATCGCCGCACGTATCTTAGGTGGCATTGCTATCGGAGTCGTATCCATTGTTTCTCCGTTATACATATCCGAAGTAGCAGCAGCCAACTACCGGGGAAGACTGGTTTCTCTCTACCAGGTAGCAGTAACCGTAGGATTTTTAGGCGCATACATTGTTAATTTCTACTTGCTGACTTTTTCACAGAGTGGATTTGAATTAGGTGAAGCATGGTTTAACAAAATATTTGTATCGGAAGTATGGAGAGGTATGCTCGGTATGGAATCCGTACCTGCAATTCTCTTTTTAATAACCATACTCTTTATTCCCGAAAGTCCTCGCTGGCTTATCGTTGCACAAAAAGAAGACCAAGCCCGGAAAGTACTTCAAAATATTTATCTTACCAATTCCGAAGCACAGGCACAAATCGAACAAACTAAAGCTGTTTTGGCAAACGAACACCAGTCCAGCTGGTCCATGTTATGGCAACCGGGTATATTGAAAGCTGTCATCATTGGAGTATGTATTGCCATGCTCGGACAATTTATGGGAGTAAATGCCGTATTGTATTATGGTCCTTCCATCTTCGAAGATGCCGGACTGTCTGGAGGAGATTCTCTATTTTACCAAATTCTAATTGGTGCAGTCAACATGATAACAGGTATCCTAGCCCTGCTGATTATAGATAAAATAGGACGTAAAAAACTTATTTACTATGGCGTTTCAGGAATGATTGTATCTCTTATAGCAATTGGAATTTACTTCGTAGCAGGAGAAAAATTAAATTTATCTAATACATATTTATTATTCTTCTTCCTCGCATACATCTTTTTCTGTGCAGGTTCCATCAGCGCCGTCATTTTTGTCTTACTTTCAGAAATGTACCCCACCAAGATACGAGGACTTGCTATGTCTGTAGCCGGACTATCCTTATGGGTTGGAACTTATCTGATAGGACAACTTACCCCCTGGATGTTGGAATCTCTTACCCCTGGTGGAACATTCTTCTTATTTGCATTCATGTGTATTCCTTATATGCTGATTGTATGGAAATTGATGCCGGAAACAGCTGGAAAGACACTCGAAGAAATAGAATTGTTCTGGACTGGACAAAAATGTAAATCTTGATAATGAAAGATCTGATGAAACATATTTTATGCATATTATTATCGGTTTTCGGATTAACAACCGGAATGACACAGAGCCTGCACCAGATAAAAGGTACTGTAGCCTGCGGAAACAAAGGCATTGGTGGAGTTGTTGTTTCCGATGGAAAGAATTGCGTACAAACAGACGAAGAGGGTAACTATAGCCTCGACATTGATAATGAAAGCCAATTTGTATTTATATCCACCCCATCGGGCTATCTGACCGAAATCAAAGAAAACACAATTCCTTTATTCTATAAGTCAATAGACCGTTCTTCGGATAAGGGGTATGATTTTCATCTTAAAAGGAACCCTCACGATGACTTAAATCATGTATTCTTTGCACAAGCTGACGTTCAAGCTATCACGACAGAAAATCTGGAAACATATCATACTTACCAGAATGATTATTTGGAAGAACTTGCAGCTTATCGCGATACGGATATCTTCGGTATCGATTGTGGAGATATTACAGGAGATAATGCCCAGCTATTTCCACCATACATTGAAGCTGTCAGACCACTGAATATACCTGTATACCGTGCCATAGGAAACCATGACATGGACTACAACGGACGTTCTTTCGAAACCTCACACTATAGCTTCGAAAGCTTCTTCGGTCCTACATGCTATTCTTTCAACAAGGGGAAAATGCATTATATCATTTTAAACAACAACTTTTACATCGGAAGAGAATTTTACTATATCGGCTATATCGATGAAAAGACTTTTCAATGGATGGAAAAGGATCTCTCTTTTTTAAAGAAAGGAACCCCACTTATCATTGTCATGCATATACCTACCCGACTTACAGAAAAGCAACAACCGTTTCAATTCGACTATAATACACTGGCTGACCAGACTGTCAATGCTGAGGCATTTCACCTGTTAATTAAGGATTATCCCACACACATTATTTCAGGACATATGCACTACAACCTCAATGTATGCTATAATGACAAGCTTATGGAACACAACACAGCTGCAATCTGTGGTACATGGTGGTGCTCTGACATCTGTCTGGATGGCACTCCACGAGGATATGGCATTTATCAAGTTAACGGCAATCAACTTACCTGGAAGTATAAATGTATCGGTAAATCAGATACCTGCCAGGCAAGAGTATATCTTCCTGGAGCTTCCCAAGAACTGCCTCAAGCTATAATCGCCAATGTATGGAATTGGGATAAACAATGGAAAGTTGAATGGATGGAAGACGGAAAAGTTATGGGAGAAATGACTCAATATACAGCATACGATCCATTGGCTGAAAAAATGTGTCAAAAAGCTGTACAGACTTATAGCTGGATTGCTCCGGTCAAGACCAATCATCTCTTCAAGGCTATTCCCAAAAATCCACAAGCCCGGATAAGTGTAAAAATAACCGACCGGTTTGGACATACATATCTGCAACCGGCACAAGATTTTTCGTCATTCTTTTTACGGCAACAAGAATAAACTTCATAAGTTATATTAAGGTTTTTATTGATTAATGATGGAAGGATAACGCGTAAAAAGATGGCCATCATTCATAGAGGCGTCAGTCATTCATTCTCGATGAGATGAGAGCTACGCCTCTATTTGCAGAATATTCGTTAATAAACATATAATCTTAACGCACTACTATGAACCAAAGAGCTTTAGCACTGGATGCATTACGAGGATATGCCATCATTACAATGGTATTATCAGCTACTATCATATCCTCCATTTTACCAGGATGGATGAGTCATGCCCAAACTCCTCCTCCCGATCACATTTTCAATCCGGAAATACCTGGCATTACATGGGTCGATTTGGTTTTTCCTTTTTTCCTTTTTGCCATGGGAGCAGCATTTCCTTTTTCCATCGGCCGACATGCCGAAAAAGGAAGAAGTAAACTAATGCTATGCTATGACGCAATAAAGAGAGGATTACAACTGACATTCTTCGCCATTTTCATCCAGCACTTTTATCCTTATGTGGTAAGTTCTCCACAAGATTTACGCTCCTGGCTGTTAGCTATCACTTGCTTTATTGTATTATTTCCCATGTTTATGCGTATTCCGTATCAACTCCCCGACAAAGTACATAAAATCATAAAACTATCAGCCTACGGAATCGCCATTTTCATGTTGGTTACGACACAATATGCCAATGGAAGAAATTTCTCCCTGTACTTCAGCAACATCATTATATTGATATTAGCCAATATGGCAATATTCGGTTCATTGCTCTACATATTCACCATGCACAATCGCCTGCTCAGAATCTGTATTTTAATTTTATTAGGCGCTTTGATGATAAGTAAAGATATTGAAGATTCATGGGTAGCACATTACCTGACTACTTCCCCTATTCCCTGGCTATACAAGTTCGAATATCTGGAATATCTGTTTATTGTTATTCCGGGCAGCTTCGCAGGAGAAATTCTCAAAAAATGGCTTTCAGAGAACCATGAAAATATCTATCCTGCAAAATCCAAAACAGGACTTGTTTTATTAGGTATTCTGCTAACGGTTATATTGGTTAACTTATATTGTCTGTATAACCGGTTTCTCGAAGCTAATTTGATTATTACAATTATTCTGTTGATAGCCGGATACTTATTACTTAAAAACAAACCTAAAACCGATATCAGAACACTTTGGTACAAATTATTCGATTTAGGAAGTTTCTTTCTGTTGTTGGGACTTTTTATTGAACCTTTTCAGGAAGGAATCAAAAAAGATTATGCAACATTCAGCTACTTCTTTGTCACATCAGGATTGGCTTTTATGTCATTGATAATTTTCAATATCATTTGCGACTACTTCAAATGCGTCCGTTCCACACGTTTCCTGATCATGTCCGGACAAAATCCGATGATAGCCTATGTAGCAACAGATCTTCTGATATACCCGGTATTAAATATTTTAGGAATAATGCCCTTGCTGAAGTATTTCTATACATCACCCTGGTTAGGATTTCTTCATGGTGTTCTGCTTACCGGCTTAACCGTACTGATTACGATGTTTTTTACACGTATCAAATGGTACTGGAGAACCTAAAAAAACATGCTAAGCGCTTCTCATTTTTCCTATAAAGAAGTTTTTTCAATGAGAAAGTAAACATTTTGCCCTAAAACAAGTTCTAATTAAGATGAAATCGATAGCTTTGTATTGTAAAACCCATTTATATGAAAATGACATACTATAAAAAATCACTAGTAGCAGGAGCAATATGTGCCTTGGCATGCAGTAATCTCCTCGCACAAGAAGCCGAGTTCGATTTGTCGTCCCAACGACTGGAAATCCAACAAGTTTTGCCCGTTCCCGGAAAGAAGATAGACCATCAGGGAATTATCATCAACCCCACACCTCAGAAACTGACTGTAGACAGAAACAATCTGCTGGATATAACCACAGGAGTGGTTCTGAAGGACAAACAGGATAAATTTTCTCAGGACCTGGGATTTCTTACCCTAACAAAGAAGGGTGTAAAACTGACTATCGATTTTGGAAAGAAAGTAGCACTCAAGCAAGGTGTAAAGGAAGTTTCCGGAGCTTACGCTATGCACATCGATAAAAAAGGAATATCAATTGTAGGATACGACGAAAGAGGAGCCTTTTATGGTATCCAGACACTTCGCCAACTTATGGAAAGCCCGATTGCTCAGAATAAGCAATTGCCTTATCTGGACGTCAATGACTATCCGGACTTGCCCAACCGTGGAGTTGTAGAAGGATTTTACGGTACACCATGGTCACATCAAGTACGTATGTCCTTGATTGATTTCTACGGAAAATTCAAGATGAATACTTACTTATATGGCCCTAAAGACGATCCGTTCCACAGCTGCCCGAACTGGCGACTTCCTTATCCCGAAAAAGAAGCTCAGAATATTAAAGAACTGGTACAGGCCTGCAAGCGTAACCGTGTAGATTTTGTTTGGGCAATCCATCCGGGACAAGATATCAAATGGAATGAAGAAGACTACCAGAATCTGGTCAACAAATTCAACTGGATGTACGATTTGGGAGTAAGAGATTTTGCTATTTTCTTCGATGACATTTCGGGTGAAGGAACCAATCCGTTAAAACAGACCGAATTATTAAACCGCCTGACTGATGACTTTGTAAAAGCAAAAGGCGACGTTTCTCCGTTGACTGTCTGCCCGACCGATTACTCAAAGCTGTGGGCTAACCCTACTCCACAGGGAAGTTTGGCTATTTATGGTAAAAGTCTGAACCCAGACATTAAAGTATTCTGGACCGGTGATGTGGTATGTAGTGACCTGACACCGGAAACAATGGAATGGATAAACTCACGCATCAAAAGACCAGCATATTACTGGTGGAATTACCCGGTAACAGACTACATACGTAACTTTATCCTACAAGGTCCTGTATATGGACTGGATACTTCACTTACTAAAGATGATGTATGCGGAGTAATAAGTAACCCCATGGAACATGGCGAAGCTTCCAAGCTGGCATTATATGGAGTGGCAGATTACGC
The DNA here is from genome assembly GCA_000436795.1 of Bacteroides sp. CAG:1076. Classification (GTDB taxonomy): domain Bacteria; phylum Bacteroidota; class Bacteroidia; order Bacteroidales; family Bacteroidaceae; genus Phocaeicola. The sequence goes on along the minus strand of HF993189.1, from coordinate 12,982 downwards.
ATGGAATATAGCAAACTATAACCCTATCGACAATTGGGAAAGAGGTTTGGAGGAACTGGCTCCTAAAGCAAAGGATACTTATCGTACATTTGCCATTCACTCCAGTGATACAGAAAATGGATATCGTCGGGACGAATCATGGGAAACAAAAACATTCCGTATTGCCGACTGGAATGACGCAACGGCTCAGGCACTGAAAGAAGAATTCGAAAAAGTAGAAAAAGTTCCGGCAGAAATGGAACAAGGATGCGAAAACAAAGCCTTGTTACAAGAACTTCGCCCCTGGCTGATTGAATTCGGTAAATTGGGTACAAGAGGAAAGCAAGCCATCGAACTTGCTCAAATCTATCGTGCTGGAAACAACGATGCTGATTTTTGGAACAAGTATATACACAACTTAATGAGCACCGACGACCGTAAGAACTACGAAGCTCATAAATCAGGAACACTGAAGTTGCAGCCGTTCTACGAAAACGCAATGGACGATATGGCTCATGGATTCCTGAAAAAATTAGTAGGTACAACTCCCAAGGACTACAAAGGCATAGGTTCGTTTGGCAATTCTGGTACAATCCTGACCAAATTAATGCTCGATAATGATACCACAACTTACTACACATCCGGTATCGGCCAAAAGGACGGAGACTGGATTGGAGTAGACCTGAGAGATGTACGTGACGTAACAGAAGTATCCATCCTGCAAGGAAGAAATTCTGTCGACGACGTAGACTATTTCGACCATGCTATTTTGGAATGCTCAGCAGATGGCAAAACCTGGACTCCGCTGATTGGTGAGTTGACTAAACAATATGTAATCAACTGGAAAGGCGATGCCATAAAAGCACGCTATGTACGCCTGAAAAGACTGGATTCCGAGCGCAAGAACTACGCTTCCGTCCGTTCATTCGATGTAAATCCGCTGCATGCAGAAAACTTAGGATTCAAGCTGGAAGCAGAAAACCCACAGCAAGCAGTCTATGCTTTCGACCAGAACTTGGCAACTTCCTATCAGGTTGCTCAGTCCATTTCCTTTGAAGTACCTCAAGGAGTGAAGGCTTATACCTTGTTGATGAATGAGTTATCATCTCCTTTGAAAATCAAACAATTCGATAAGAAGGGTAACTTACTATCAGAAACAACCGTTTCATCACCCTACTTCAAGCTTGAACTGACAAACGATAAAGTAACCAAAGTCAGCCTGGAAGGCAAAGCAGAAATATTCGAAGTTATTGCTGATTCTCAGCAATAACTTCCTTGAAAGCTATAAAAAGAAAAGGCATCATCCTCTTAGAAATACTTGAGGACGATGCCTTTATTTTTACGATTGGAAATAAATTACTTATTTACAGTTTCCGGTACAACGCGGCTTGATTTGCTTGAAGAAATCATTACCCTTGTTGTCCACCAAGATAAATGCCGGGAAGTTTTCAACCTCAATCTTCCAGATTGCTTCCATACCCAGTTCAGGATATTCAACACATTCAATGCTCTTGATATTGTTTTGTGCAAGGATAGCAGCCGGACCACCGATAGAACCCAGATAGAAACCACCATGCTTCTTACAAGCATCAGTTACAGCCTGGCTACGGTTACCTTTGGCCAACATAATCATGCTACCACCATGACTCTGGAACAAGTCAACATACGGGTCCATACGTCCGGCAGTTGTCGGTCCCATAGAACCACAAGCCATACCAGCAGGAGTCTTGGCAGGACCAGCATAGTAAATAGGATGATCCTTGATATACTGAGGAAGATCTTCACCACGGTCCAGACGTTCTTTCAGTTTGGCATGAGCGATATCACGACCTACGATGATTGTACCGTTCAAAGACAGACGAGTTGCAACAGGATACTTGTCAAGTTCAGCCAAGATTTCCGGCATCGGACGGTTCAGGTCAATCTTTACAGCATTACCTTCACCAGCCTGACGCAATTCTTCAGGGATCAGTTCACCCGGATTCGAATCCAGTTTTTCAATCCAGATACCGTCTTTATTAATCTTACATTTGATGTTACGGTCAGCAGAACAAGAAACTCCCAGACCTACCGGACAAGAAGCTCCGTGACGCGGCAAACGAATGATACGTACATCATGAGCGTAATACTTGCCACCAAACTGAGCACCCAGACCAATGCGGTGTGCTTCTTCCAGAACCTGTTTTTCAAGTTCAATATCACGGAAAGCACGTCCGTATTCATTACCTGTAGTAGGCAGATTATCATAATAGTGAGTAGATGCCAGCTTAACAGTCAGCAAGTTCTTTTCAGCAGAAGTACCGCCAATGACAAATGCGATATGATAAGGAGGACAAGCAGCTGTACCCAGTGTCTTCATCTTTTCTACCAGGAACGGAACCAGAGTAGCCGGATTCAAGATAGCTTTTGTTTCCTGATACAGATAAGTCTTGTTTGCAGAACCACCACCTTTAGTCACACACAAGAAGTTATATTCCATACCTTCAGTAGCTTCCAGGTCAATCTGGGCCGGAAGGTTACAACGAGTATTCACTTCTTCGTACATGCTCAGCGGAGCATTCTGTGAGTAACGTAAGTTATTTTCAGTATATGTTTTATACACACCCAGTGACAAAGCCTCTTCATCACAATATCCAGTCCATACCTGCTGACCTTTTTCACCATGTATAATAGCAGTACCGGTATCCTGGCAGAAAGGCAATACGCCCTTAGCTGCAACTTCAGCGTTACGCAGGAAAGTCAGAGCAACGTATTTATCGTTTTCGCTGGCTTCCGGATCACTCAAAATTTTGGCTACCTGTTCGTTGTGAGAACGACGCAACATGAAAGAAACATCGTGGAATGCAGCATTAGCCATTGCTGTCAGACCTTCCTTTTCGATTTTCAGGATAGGTTTTCCTTCGAACTCGCTTACAGACACATAGTCTTTTGTAAGCAAATAGTATTCAGTAGTATCTTTTCCGTGTTCAAACATCGGCTGATACTTGAATTCTGGTGTTGCCATAATGATAAGAAATTAATTGTTAGTTACTATGTCAGCAAAGGTACGAAGTATTATCGAAATTTTTCCTTAATTAAGATAAAATCTTTGTTCCGAATAACTCAAAAGCTCTACACCATTTTACTTTCACACTCCGGCAAAAGACCATCGGGATTCTTCTATTCCATAGCTCTCAACAAATCCCTCTGCAAAATATCTACCCCCGGGAATCCTACATAACGATCCTGTAACTTTCCGTCGTAACTGATAACCAAATACCCCGGAATACCGGTAATACCATACGACTTGCAGAGATATTCCCATTGTTTTTGAGTCAGGCGATAATGCACTCCATTTATATCAGCTATAGCATTTTTCCATACCGCTTCCGGAGAAGATGGGCCCGTAATATATACATAAACCACCTCCTTAGCCGACAGTTTTTTCTTCAGCACATGAACAGCCGGCATACTTTTACGGCATGGGCCACACCACGTAGCCCAGAAGTCAACAAGAATGGCACTTCCCCGATGCTGGGAAATAATGGCAGGTAAGATGTCAGCCCCCGAAACCAATGTATCCAGTTCGGCAATTACATAGCCCTTCGAAGCCTTAGCACGTTCGGAAAGTATTTGCATGGCCTGTATTTTCTCCTTCACATATGTACTTATCTCCGGCTGCACAATCAAGCTCAGCGATTTTCTGGTATCCGAAGTCACCCGTTCCTCCTTTACCGAATTCCGGAAGACAGTTCTTGCCGTTTTTATATCCGCCCACACATCCAGCATTTCACCTTCATCACGCTCCACATACTGCAAATAAGTCACATAGTCATAGCCATACCTCGCATAAGGGATATCCAGCTTACCCGGCATTCTACCGTGCTGTCCCTGCAACACACACGCATTGACTTGCAGGTTGGCCGACACATATTCTTTATATGCCTCACCTACCCTTTTATCATCCTTCAGTTCAGTTTCATACTTCTCCAGTCTGCTTTGCACAAAAGCATCATACGCTTCATTCGGCAAACCTTTCGTTTCATCAGCAAAATCAGCATCAGCACCCAGCGAAAGAGGATACCCCCATGTAGCCAGTTCCGTATTCAGCAAAGCCTCTCCCCCGTCGAACCATGCTTTCTGCTGCTCACCATATTGATCTTTCAGTAAATGAGAGGCCGACATACTCAACCTCGGCAAATGAATATACACAGTCATTTCTTCACCAGGAGAAAGAAACAAGTTCAGTTCAGCCTTGTTAATCCGTAACTTAGCCCCTCCTGCAACCAATAAATCAGTTTCAATATGAAAAGATCCGTCCTGACGAACCTTCACCGTTTTTCCCCAATCATCAGCCAACAGCCAGTCGGAATGCCGAAACACCACATCCAGCCTCATTTTGGAATCATAGCCCAATATATATCCGTTCACAATAGCTTTTCCAGCCTTCAGACGCGGCTCCGGCAGAGAAAGACTCCGTTCCACCGTACGTGTCTGCAAAAAGCCAGGCACATAAACATAAGGTTCCGCCTTGCTCAATTGCACTCCCCAGATGGTCCACCCCTCTTCTTTCTCCACAAAATCCACGGCATGTATACCAGCCGGTATCGGAGCAAAAGAAAGGATAACAGAATGCCTGCCCGATGCAGGAATAGCCTCCGGTTCAGTCAAACCATCAATAGACACTCCTTCAGCTTCACGCAGACAGAATTCTCCCTGAGGAGTACGTAAGCACGTATTAGAAGAAATAACAGCCATTTCACCCGGCTCACCATATAATACAGCATCCACCTGAGTCTGCTCGCCAGTCAGTATGATTTTTTTTATCTCAATTCTCGACGTATTGGTCGCAATAAAACACGGACGATTAATTTCCCTTTTACGGTAAGTACCCGCCTGAACCATCATGCAGATACAGCACAGCATGCAGCACAGCCATATATTTTTCATAGGAATTTCCTTATTATAAACCACTTAAACGCTCTACCAGCTCATTACCCAGTGCAGTCTTCACCTCAATATGCTCCAGCACAGCCGTTACAAACGGATTGCTTTCAAATACTCCTCGCACCTGCTCAAAGTCAAGCATCTGCTCCTCCTTGCTGCCATCCGCTCCAAAGCCCGTCATCGAAGTGAGAGAGAATTCTTTCTTGGCATCTTCATACACCATTCTGTCAAGTCCGACAACCGATTTCTGCCACTGACGCACAATAGCAATTATATCCTTTGCTGTAATCGTATCCGGTTTCAGGTCATAAAACTCCAGCATCTTGCCATAAGCCCATGTCCATTCATACGTATAATAGTTGGCATGCATCCCGGCAAAACGATCATGAATCTGGTCAACCGTATGCAACACACCAGCTTCTATATCATTCATCAGCCGTTCAATCTCCGTTTTAGGCGCAATCAGTCCCGAGATATCCACCCATTCACCTTCTCCTATCGCTGTATCCGGCAGCAAACGATGACGTATTTCTTCATTATTTTTAAAATGAATCCCCTCCAGGCGCTTTATAACAGAATTTCCCAGAAATTTATGAATGGCAGTTTCATAAAAGCCAATCCCCTTATTCAGTGCCGAATTTTTAATTTTCGCACTCTGATAAGAATATATTTCCGATGTTTCCCCAGAAACCCGCTGCAACTCTTTCAAAATGCTCCTTCCCTTCATCATCTTCTGAATAGTATACGGACTGAGCAAATTATAATTAATCTGATCCAGACGCACAGAATCTTTTCTCAAATCACGCTTCGGCCACTTCTGTGCATCACGAATCGTCCCCACGCTACGCAGATTCACTCCCGGCACCAGATATGTCGTATTTTTATCCTCTATCAAATAAGAGAAAGGCAAATCCGAAGTATCAGGATGATTCACATGACGCCCCATCACCAAAGAAAAAGCTCCGATACGCGCCGGCCAGAGAATATAAGAATCGGAAGTCGTTTTCGCTCCCCGTTCCAGTGCTCCCTGGTGAATCGGTCCTAACTTATACATATGATTACTCTGATTAGAGCCCGACCCTGCATTCATGAAAGAGAACATTCCGGCAATCAGCAATGTCGATTTATGATGCGTTACAGTAAACGGCCCGGCAAAAATAGCACACGCTTCTCCATTCTCCTCCTGACAGTTGCTGAAAAACAACGAATCGGAAGCCGAATAATTATGCCCCATATGACACGCCTGTCCCACAAAGCAACGCGTAATCATCGTACCATCCTCTATATGAGAACCACTCGAGATAATAAAATCATCACAAACTACCCCGTAACCGATATGCACCGGATCGGCCGCATTACTGTTAATACTACCGTTCTTCAATCTGCCGGCTCCCTCTATTTCACAATAGTCACCGATGCGGACATTCTTGATATACCCCGAATTCACGATTGTAACATGAGAACCTATCGTACCCACTTCCGAAGCATGCTCCTCCGCATAAGCTTCAATCAACTCCTTCATACGTTCGATTAGCTGCGGACGATGGCGGTACAAAGCCATAATATATGCCTGATGAGCAGAAAGCCGGTCGTGTATCATCACCTCCCGGCCTCCCGTTTCATTCAAGACAGACACCTCCACCCCATTTCCGAAACGAGATTTGCGATCCACCAGGATAATATCCACGTTTTCGATAAAAGTATACGCCCCTATCTCATAATTGGCAATATAGTTCTTTACATTCTCTATGCAACAATTATCGCCGACCGTTACATTATGCAGTGTCACATAAAACAATCCCGCATGCTTACAGATACCACCCGATAACGTAAATTCATGCTCAAAAACTCCCAGACGCACCCTACCCGAAAAACGAGCATGGTGAACATAATCAGGAGTAAAGTTCTCGGCAACCAGCACATCACTCCAGTTGGCAGCCGAACACGACTGGGCTTTCAGCCTGTCTATCTCATCATTAGTCAGCGAACGGTAGTTTTCCATAGCTATTCCTCGTCGTAAGTTTGATAAAGGAAATCATTATAAGGATATTTCTGCACATGCAGTTCCCTTACTTTTTTATAGACAATTTCTTTCAGTTCATCAATGTTGGTCTTGTTACGGGCCGAAATGAAGATACAGTTATCATTCATCTTAGCCATCCACGTATGCATCAGTTCCTCCAGCGTAATATTCTCTTTAGTTTTAGGAGTCAGATCATCCTCCGCCTTTTCCACATACGTATAAGCATCTATCTTATTAAAGATAATCATTGTCGGCTTACCTCCGGCCCCCAGATCCGCAATCGTTTTATCGACAACCTGAATCTGCTCTTCAAAATCCGGATGCGAAATATCCACGACATGCAGCAGCAAGTCAGCTTCACGCACTTCATCCAGCGTCGATTTAAACGAGTCCACCAGATCGGTAGGAAGCTTACGTATAAATCCTACAGTATCAGACAGCAAGAAAGGCAGATTGTCAATAATCACCTTACGCACTGTCGTATCGAGAGTAGCAAACAACTTATTTTCGGCAAAGACCTCACTCTTCGCCAGCAAATTCATCAGCGTTGATTTTCCGACATTCGTATACCCGACCAAGGCTACACGAATCAATCGTCCGCGGTTCTTGCGCTGTGTAGACTTTTGCGTATCAATATCAGCCAGACGCTGTTTCAACAAAGCCATACGATTCAAGATAATACGGCGGTCCATTTCCAGCTGAGTTTCACCCGGACCACGAAGTCCTACAGAACCTTTACCACCTCCGGCACCGGAACCACCTCCCTGACGTTCAAGGTGCGTCCACAAACGCTGCAATCGGGGCAACATATATTTATATTGAGCCAGTTCCACCTGCGTTTTGGCATTGGCAGTCTGTGCCCGCATGGCAAAGATATCCAGAATCAGTGATGTACGGTCCAGAATCTTTACGTTCAGTTCTTTTTCGATATTTCGTATCTGTTTGGCAGAAAGTTCATCATCAAAGATCACCATCCCCACTTCTTCACCTCCCTCTTCCTGCTGTTGCAGCAGATATTCTTTTATTTCCTGCAACTTACCTTTTCCAACATAAGTTACAGAATTTGGAGTATCCAGTTTCTGAGTAAAACGTTTTACGACCTCAGCTCCAGCCGTTTCGGCAAGGAAAGCAAGTTCATCCAGATATTCATTCGTTTTGCGTTCATTCTGCGTCTGGGTAATCAGTCCCACCAGCGCAGCCTTTTCAGTTTGAGCTTCAGATATAACAAATTCTTTCATTCAGTATAGTTGTATTTCTAGTTTCGCAAATATAAACAAAAAAGCACGCATCAAGTATCTTACCAAGCAAAAATTTAAATGAATATTCACACTACAGATACTCAAAGACAAAGAAACCCGTCATCGACTTCCATAAAGTCAATGACGGGTTCCTAAAGAATCAGCTAATTACGCTTATTTATAATCAATAGCAGTATTGTAATCAGTTTCACGACCCGGCAGGATCCATTTCCAGAAAGTAGAAACATATTCACCGCTTTCTGTAAATCCATACGTACCAGAGATATATCCACTGAAGTTTCCGTCTTCTTTTATACCATGACGTACAACAGGATCTCCCCAGCGTTTATGGTCGAACCAGTCAAAACCTTCTCCCCAAAGTTCCAAGGCACGATACTTCTTGATTTCCTTCAGCAGTTCATCACCCGTCTTTGTGCAAGAATAAGAAGCATCACGACCAGAAGTAGCATTCAGCTCGTTCAAAGCATCCTGCGACTGTTTGCCGGTAGCATCTTCATAATAAGCCGCTTCAGCCTTGATAAGCAAAAGCTCTGAATTACGGATAATCGGCTGACAACCAACTGCCGGCTGTCCGGTAGCCTGGAATTTCAAGCTTGCATAAGCAAATCCCTGTTCTACAGCGTTAGGAACAGTCTGTTTCACATACGCATTAGCCTTGTTATAAGCATCTTCAGATGTAAAATATCCAGTAGTCTGACCTTCATTAGCATCAATTACATCAGTAAACTTTTGGCCTTCGCTCAAGAAAGTCTTTTCTGTCAGGAACAATCCCTTACGGATATCCGTATCAGGGAACTGTTCAATGAATGAACGACTGATACAAACATTGATGCCATTCTGTGCATAATAACCGTTGCAAGCCATATACAACTGCCAGCCATAATACCAGATAGTTTCCGATGCGTCATTATATACTCCCCATACCCATTCATCATTTGGAGTATCGAAGCCAGAATAATAACTGCTCTTGTCCATCAGTGTATAGTTGTCGCCCAAAGCAAGTCCTGCTTCAGACAAAGCCTTACCGTAATCCTGTCTGTTCAGTGCAGCACGTGCATAAATACTGTGAGCAACCTTTTCATCAGGGTAACTGATAGTCGACGAAGCATCTCCATACATATCATCACGTGTCAGACCAGAAGACTGATACAAACGAATAGCCTCATCCAAGTCACTATAAATCTGTTCGTAAGTCTTAGCCAACGTAGACAAAGGCATATCTGTATTTTCACCCGCATCAGCAACCTCATTCAAGCGAAGCACGATACCATCCGTAGCACCGTTATTGCTCTTATACCATGGATCACAATAAAATTCAGACAGACGCATAAATGAATAAGCACGGAAAGTCAATGCTTCAGCCTTCAAGAAATCTCTTTCAGCCTGCGATCCTTCAGCACTTTCAACACGTCCAATCACAGCATTTGCTCCACTCACCAGCATATAGTAATAATACCAGGGATAAGAATCATAGATAGTAGAGTTACTCTGTGTATAGTTGGCATCTCCAATCATGATAGGATACCATCCCGGCGACATATAAGGGAAATTGAATGTTTCTCCCATATACTCACCGTAAAGCAACTTCATTGTACCTTCACCGTTAAACGACTGTCCATAATAGCTGTGCTGCTGAACCATGATACGGCAAAGACCATTAATAGCCAGACGAGCATTTGATGTAGAACTAAAAAGGTCATCACCCTCGACTGTCTGGGTAGACTTAGTGTCCAGCCAACTATCCGAACATGACGTCAGTCCGGCAAGACATCCCATACCCAAAGCCAATATATATGTACGAATTTGTTTCATAAATAATGTTTGTTTAGAATTTTAAGTTAAGTCCTAATGTATAAACTCTGGCACCCACAAAAGTATTGTCCTGTGTACCGTTAAAGCTGTATTGCGGATTCATACCCTTACGAGAAGTAATAATAGCAGCGTTTTCCACTGTTCCGTATACACTCAAACCTCCCAGACCCAATTTGTCAACAAACTTACGTGGCAAATTGTAGTTCAAATTGATATTCTTGATAGTAAAGTAAGATGCATTTGTCAACCAGCGTGAACTTGTTGTCGAAGAAGTCGAAGCCAATGAAGAAAGGTCAAACTGCGGTGTTCCGTTCGGATCAAGACGATTCGGAGAATCTTCAGTCATACCTTCCGGAGCTTCCTTCCAGCCGTTCATCACATCTTTATGCAAAGCACTTGCACCGTTCGAAGTAGTATACATCAAAGACTGATAGTTTGAATCATAAACTTTTCCACCCAGTGAATATGTACACAATACAGACAGTGTCAAATCCTTCCATGTCAAAGATGTGCTGATGCTTCCATATACATCCGGCAAAGCAGAACCCTGCCATTCACGAGCAGCATACGAAGTACTATACACATAATTCTTACCGTTAATAGTCAGGTAATCACCCTGATTTCTCAACTTGCTTACAGTACTTTCACTCAATGTCGGATCAGCATTATACAATGCACGACCAGTCAACTGATCTACACCTGCATAAGTATACGTATAGAACTCATATACACTATGTCCTTCTGAATAGTTCTGTACACCGTGAAGGATATCTTTTCCGTCAGGCAACTTTGTAATTTCATTATGGATAGTAGTCAGGTTCAATCCGATGTTCCATTTCCAGTCTTTAGTACGGATAGCATCTACATCCATAGCAACTTCCAGACCAGTATTACGTATATTACCGATATTAGCAAAATACTGTGACATACCTGTCGGATCAGCACTCACATACCAGTCAGTTGCACCTGCCGACAACGGATTATAAACCGTGAAGAGCAAATCCTTCGAAGTCTTGTTGAAGAAGTCGAAAGAGAAGTTGAAACGATCAAACAGACGGCCTTCCAAAGCGATATCCAGTGAACCGGAAGTTTCCCATTTCAGATTAGAATTAGGAATCTGTATTTTATAGAAAGCACCAATACCAGCGTTTACATCCGAATAATACAATTCTTTGTATGCATAATAGTCAACACCGGCATCGTTACCAACCTGACCGTAAGAAGCACGCAGTTTCAAGCTGTTTACCCAGTCAATACCTTTCATGAAGTTTTCATCCGAAATCATCCAGCTTGCACCCAGTGACCAGAAGTTACCCCAAGGACTGGAGAAACGAGAAGAACCGTCACGACGGAAAGATGCATCGAAGAAATATTTCTGAGCATAGTTATAACGGATACGCGACAAATAACTTTCTGTTGTATAAACATCTTCATAACCATCGATAGAAGTCATCTTACCGAAGTTAGCCATTTCAGTATTACCGCTGACCTTCATCTGTTCCTTCATCATATAATCCCAGTTCAACTGATGCTTAAATGATTCATGGCCCAGCAATACATCTACATGATGACGGTCGAAATCGTGTGCCCAATATAATTCCTGTGCAAAACGATATTCAAACAAACGGTTCTGTTCTTTAGCCAGACGACCACCATTGGCAGCACCATCACCACAGTTCGGATTATCAAACTGTTTTACATTTTCATTATAAGTAAACAAGTCACCTCTTACAGTAGCAGAAAAATCTTTCAAGAATTTGATAGTACCATAAACCTGACCATTTACCGTATTACGGTTCTTGCGGTTGATATTATTTTGCAGTTCATAAATAATATTACGTCCGCTCAAATAAGAATAGTTATCGATATCATAAACAGCATTTCCAGCCTCATCTGTCATAATGCTGCCGTCAGCATTGTGCTTATAGTAAGGATAAACCGGCGCCATCATGTCAGCGGTATAGAACGGGTTCGCATAATACGAACTTTCAGCTTGTCCCTGGAAGTTGGAAGTAGACGAAGTACCACTCAATGTAATACCAGTAGTAAACCATTTCACCGGACGGCAGTTTGCATTCAAACGAGCAGTAAAACGGTCAAAATCAGAAGCAAGGATATAACCTTTTTCATTCAAGTAACCAAATGATGCAAACACATCATACTTATCACCGGCAGCATCAGCGCTGACACCATATTCCTGACGATAGCCAGTACGTTCCAGAGCATCAACCCAGTCCAGGTCAGAATAACCCGGCAATACATTAGCCACCAGTTTACCATTAGCGTCAAACATGTCAGCTCCCGTTTTGTCGAAGATATTCGTTTTTACGACGCTCGAGTTCAAGGTTGAAGCAGCTTTAGCCAAAGCATCAGCAGGAGAAGCACCTGCATTTTTCTGATAATAACTGCTCCATCCCTGCAACATGGTTTCCATCCAGTCCTTTACTCCCAATTTATCATATTGAGGAATAGCACGGGTATACATACCTTGTTTCAGGTTCATACGCAGATTCAGCTTGTTGCTCTTACCTTTCTTAGTAGTGATAAGTACAACACCATTGGCAGCCTTGTTACCATAAAGAGCAGCCGAAGAAGCATCCTTCAAGACAGACATAGATTCAATATCCTGAGGATTGATATCATTCAGGTTACCACTATAAGGACTACCATCTACAACGATAAGAGGTTCGTTACTACCATTGATAGAGCCAAAACCACGGATACGGATACTTGTCTTGTCACTACCCGGCTCACCATAAGAGTTATTTACCTGAATACCTGGAGCAGCACCTTCCAAAGCATTTGTAGCCTGAGTGACAGGACGCAATTCCATGTCTTTTGCATCAAGCGATGCTACAGCACCAGTCAAAGACTGCTTACTTGCAGTACCATAAGCAACAACAACGACCTCATCAAGTGAATGAGAATCAGAACGTAATACAACTTGTACATTCGGCTTGATTGCCACTTCCTGAGTTTCCAG
>HF993188.1:39175-58996 GCA_000436795.1 Bacteroides sp. CAG:1076 | reverse complement strand
ATTATCAATATACTTTATATTTGAGGAAGTTAATCAGTGCGCTGTCCATACATTATTCCTCCATGCTTTCGTATTCGTCAAAGATTCTTTCCATCGTGTCGGACATGTCGTAGGTATTGATTACATACTCTTCCGTTTCGTTATCCGTTGCCATCAGAGATGTCAGAGTGCCTTCATGTACACGATATACGGCAATATTATCCTTTTCCAGGAATGGATAGTTTTCCCTTGCCTTTTCAAAGTATCCGGCACGAAGCAGTACGTTCAGATGGTTTACGATATAAGGGCTGTGTGTGGCTATCATCAGCCCCAGCTTGCGGTCTTCATTGTTCTTGTGGAACGCTTCATCAATAAGATTGCTTATGAGGGCCCTCTGTGCCTCTGGATCGAGACTCAGTTCGGCTTCTTCTATATGGATATGCACATACTTCTCCAAATCGCTTTGGTTGATTTGGGGAGTGAATTTTTCAAGTCTGTCTTGTTTGTACAGATAGTCCAGTACAGAGCGCTTGAAAGCATCCTTGAATGAGAATTCTTTTGCAAAATAGCGAACAATGGTGACCAATGGAGCAGATGTCTGAATACCGGAAGAAGCATATCTCAGTTCCACAGGTTTGGTGCCTTCCTGTAATGACTCTATCATAAACTGTTTAGGCTTGTTGCCGGACTTCTGGACTTTCATCTTCAGATTCAGATAGTCCAGTTGCTGTTCTTTGATGACATCTGTCGCGTTGTTGAAGTCGTTGAATGTCTCGTGAAAGAAGAAGCCGAGGCTTGCCCCTTTGAGCGTAGCCACTTTGGATGCCCATGTAGGGATTACGCTTCGTGTTTCTGATATATACGATTCCTTGAAGAATACCAGGTCGTTGTTTGGAATGTTGATGTCCGACTGCAAAGTCTTGTTGGTATAGGACAGGGTATATTGATTCCCGTTTATTTCTACGGTATAATATATCTCGGTTTCTACCGTTATCATGTTTTCCAGGCCGTCCTGAAGCAGAGAGTTGAAACGTAGTTTGAATGGCGAACGGGTAATCTTCGCATTTTTCAGATACGACCGGATGTTTATCATTTTATAGATATATCTCATAAGTACAATAATTTTCATGATTGTACTCTTACCACTGGCAGACTTACCGATAAATACGGTCAGTGGCTTGATATCTCTTATTTCCACTTCTTTAAGCGGGCCTAAGTTCTTTATGATTATAGATTCTTTCATGATTTTGAAGTTGCTTTCTAATAGGCAAAGATACGGATAATTAATGGATTACGGGTGTGTGAAGACTGATTTTTCAATATTTATTTTGTTCACTTCTATCTGAAACTGTTTTATTGTTTATTTGACCACATGTGTCGACGTACATTTGTACAGTTAATTGCTTGTTTTCTTGTCCGTTTTAAGGTTAAAGCTATCTTTGTAACCAAAATACATTGATTATGTGTAAATTCTCTGAATATACTAAACAGAAGCTTGGTAATACGATTGTGTATATAGCGCGTAAAAAATCTAATCTCAGCAAGACACAACTACTGATACTTTTGTATTTGATGGAGGAACGTATGGCACTGAAATATCATATTCCGTTCATAGGCATACCGTTTGAAGTATGGCAGATCGGTCCTGTAGCAAAGGATGTGTTCGTCGATCTTTCTGACAGTCAGTATCTTCTGAAAAAATTCGTAAAAACTGATTTTAAGGATGATGGTACTTTCATTGAAGCAATAGCCGATTTTGATGACAATGAATTCTCAGAATGTGAAATCGAGATGATGGACGAGATATTGGCAAAATATGGAAATATGACTGCATCTGATTTGGTTTCGGAAACCCATAAGGAAGGTACTCTTTGGTATATCGGACAGCAATACGTATTGGATTATTGGAGGCATTCAATAAATATGAATGCAACAATTCCGACCAGCAAATTGACTTTACAGAAGAAATGACTGATTGTGCAGCAGAGGATTATCGTGAGAGTTTGAATATACGACAGACGGCTAATCTCTTAAATACTGAATCTCATATTTGAGGAAAGTGATTTGTTGTTTTTTCGTCCTTTTTTGTTCAGAAAGCAAGATTGCGCTCTTCAAAGTATGTAAGGCTATTTAGATATAATTTTTAATAATGATTACTGCAGATTAATCCCAGTGGAATACCATTTGTAAACTTAAGAAATTCTTTGTATATGCCCGATTTTTTCACTTTTTATGACGATATTTATTGCTTCATCATTTTACCTGTGTTCATATTTAATGAATACGTCCGGACAAATGAACTGCATGGCCATAAACTTATAAAAATAATTTTCTATAAAAATATTTTTTATTAATTAGATATTTATCTTTGCGGATAAATCTGAAAAACTATGTGTAGATCAGATAAGATTGGTCTATTGGCAGAATATGGTGACTTCTTCGGAAAAGAAAAGGAAATCCGCAAGGTAAACAGACTGCTTGATAGTAGCCATTCTTTTTACTGTCCGTACCCCGCCGTATTAGCAACTCTATATTGGCGAAATATCTGATAGAAAAGAAAAAGAATCAGAGGTGGAAATGTGTTTATATCGACCTGGAGGAAACAATCACAGAAGATGGTTTTCTTAACCTTGTAATTGAAGCCTTCTGCAAAAATGGTATTTGGAAACAGGAGCTAAGGAATGTCCAAAAAGGGTTGGCTTCAGTACAGGAAAGAATAGAGAAGATTTCTCTCAGTCCTGTTCAATTTGATTTTTGGGAAAAAGAAGATCAGGAAGATTTCTTGAAGGAGCTAATCATGCACGATGAAGACACATTTATTGTCGTTGATGAATAGACTCTTTTCCTGGTGATTCTCAGCATGGGTGAAGACAGAACTGAAAAAGTGGACTTTATCCTCAACTGGCTTAGAAGCCTGCTACGGATTAGCAAAACGAAAGTCTGTTGACTGTTCTGCGGTTTTGTAGGTCTGAAAATATTGAAATGAGCGATAAGTTTGTTGAGTATTCGCTGAACAAGTTGTATTGGAACATCCCTTATTCTATTTCTCAAAATAGGTAGAAGACTATGAGGATAAGATGACTTGGGAAGATATAGACACAGCTTATCGTAAGTTATATTCAGAGAATTATTTGAGTACCAGGTCTGAGAGACTAGTCGAATATGGTGAATACGAGCTTCCTGCCCGGTAGATTCTGAAACTACTTGCCACTCTACGGAATGGTATACTCAACAATTTGATGACTGGTCAGGATGTCTTAAAGATTGAGGCTATTGATTATACTTTAAGCAAGGTTCTTGAATACATTATAAAGAAAGATGCTTTGCGTATGTTCTGCTCACCGCTTTTGAGGGATTATTGGTTTGACAGATTTGTTTAATGATTAAATAAATGAATACAAGTACCAGCATATTGCATCAGCCTCCTTTATCTATTGGCAATGGGATAAAGGAAGAGTCTGTTGTCATAAACAATGATATTTTTACGTCCATCTTCAACTATTTGTTAAAGGAGGACAGGGATAAGATCGCACAGCCCAATTTGATTATTGGTGAAAAAGGGAGTGGAAAGACCTCATTGCTCAAAAGGATGTATTTCAGTATAGAGAACAGTGCCAAATGGCTTAAGCCGGTATTTATAGATGGAAAAAGCCTTTTCTCAACTGATGATATATGGAAGTTTTGTTCACTGCAGGATGATTCTTGCAGGACTGTCCTGTTGATTGACAATGTCCAGTACTATTTCGAGAGGACTGATAATACTGAGCAGTATAATTTGAGGGGAAAGCTCAATAAAGCCGGTGCACCTATTCTGATAGCGACAGCCGACAAGGTGCTGCCGGCATTCACCCGTTATGAGTCTGCTTTCTTCGAAGGATTTAAGATCTCTTATATACGGCCTCTTGTCGTCACTGATTATAGTATGTTCGTAGGGTATGAGGCGGATATGACACGTTTGGAAAACCTGATGTCTTACTTGCCTAAGACACCCCGTTCTGTGCAGATTGCCGCAAAGATTATTGAAGATTCTGCAAGTCCCGAAATGGATATAATGCTTCTTTTAGACTATTTCTCTTTCTATTATCAGGCAAAGTATGATAGCTATGTAGTGCAGATTCAAAGAATTTTATCGGCTATTGCAAGGCCTGAAAATGGAGTCAGTCTGCAGAAGATCCGTCAGATAACAGGTCAAGATAACGGGAAGATATCCCCATATCTCAAACTGATGGCTGACCGGAAAATTATAGATAGGACATCTCAAACCCAACGGGGAGGTATATATACCATTACAGACCCGTTGTTTAAATTATGGTTGCAAACCAATGTATAATTCTTTTGAGATAATAAAAACAGAATTTGTATATATCTGGTTATCAATACTTTTTAACTAAACGATAGAAAAGTGATAAGGGAAAATCCAAGGATTGTTGAAAGAATTAAGATTTAACGTTTTTAACATTATAAAACCATAAAAAAGTATGACAGTGCGTAGATTATAATCTATCATGATCACTTACAAGTAAAAACTTTAAATGTTATGTGTATTGGACATTTCTTTGGTCACAAGAACTATTTATAAATTTTGTATTTCGTTATTATAATCATCCTTGGTATGTTACTTCAAAAACGGTAAGTCCTCATCGCTCTCCGTTTTGTCATGTTCAATATCCGTGTTCTCTGTCATGGTTTCTATTGCTGTATTCTCTATCTCTTTCAACACGTCGTTTATTTGCGCCTGCTCTTCTTTAGAGATGCTTTCATCATAATCACGGTCTAGTGCTTCACCAGCCAAGAGTGCCTTAATCATCTCGATATAGGAGAATTGCGCTTCTGCGGTGCCCTTAAACATGGTTACCGATACATCACCATTTTCGTTTTTATTGAATACCAGTTTCATATCGCTTAATTGAATTTTTTCAGGTTATACTTCTTTACTCTTTTCTTGATCGATGCCTTGCCCCCATCGGTCTGGTCTGCTATCAGGTCCAGTACCTTCTCTTTTCCAATCTGACCTTCTAGCGATGCTGAACGGATTGTGATTTTCTTTCCGTCGTTCTTGCATAGCACAATGGTCTGAGCATCAGCCATCATCGGAATGGTGGCGTTGTGGCTCACCAATATTACTTGCTTCCTGTACTTCACCTTTTTGATGGTCTGCACCAGCGCCTCGTTGATATACTTCACAGCTAGGTTGTCTTCCGGCTGATCAATGATGATAGGTGAATTGCCGCCATCATAGCCAAGTATCAAGTCCAGCAGGATAGCCGACTTCCAGCCAGGACTCATCTCGTAAAAATTCCTACCATCCGAAGACACGATTTTATACGATGTATGGTCGTTTTTCCGAAGGTATTCATAGATAAAGTCACCCAATTCCCTATATGAGCTCACCCTCGGACGCTGTTTGAACTTTGTTTGGTACATATTCTTCGGTACCACATCGTCCATATTCCTGAAGTGGTGGTTCAGATACTTGTTCAGCACCTCCATTAACACTCCTTCGTTAAATTTGAACGTGTTTTCTATGTACAGCGTGTGCCCAGTGGCCTTCACTTCTTTAGTGGTAAACGACCTGTTCATCTCGGTCAGTTTCACTTTCTGCTCAGCAAAACTACGGCTGTATTTCACGTAGTCACGAAGGTGTTGTATCAGTTTCCTGCGGTTTTGTAAGTTGCTCTGGTTCTGTCCCTGCCTTGTTTGCAGTTCTTCGTCCTTCTCATCCTTGCGCGTCGTTATCAGTGCGGCCACATTTTCAAATAGCACAGCACCCCTTCTAGCTTTAGCGAGCTCCTTCAGTATAACCTCTACCTCCTTGCTGATATTGTTTGTAAACGGATTTTCATCTACAAACTTTTTCAAAGCCACCATATTTTCAACGTCGGCATTGTAGTCTTCCTCTGAATAGGCGCATTTCTCCTCTTCATCATTCTTTGGCATCAGCGGCTGGAAAATGTTTCCCTCCACTTTACCCTTCGTAATCAGTTTGCCGGGATGTGGAATGTCCTTCAGCCATCGCTCTATCTTCTCAATGTTTTCCACGCAGAGTAGCATCTCATCCACTATGCGTTTCAGGTCTGCCAGCGTTCTGCTGATTTGGCGCTTCACGTTGTCGTCGCTCGGAAATGCTTTTTTCAGGATGGGAATCTCGTCTATCGAGGACTCATCATTCCTGTTCACCAAATCTGCGATAAAATTCTGGTGAATGTAGTAGGGGTGAATTTCTGACGGGTTCTTTACGTCTATATTCTCCACCTTGAACTTAGCATATTCCGAATGTTTCAAATCCTGTTCAAAGAATTTGTTCATCGAGTCCACAAACAGCGTTTTGCCCGATGACGAGCCACCTATCACTACATTAAGTCCTTCTGTCAGTTCTACGTCAATGTCTATTAGCTCGTTTGACAACTTCACCTTACCTATGTGGTCGCATTGTATCTGCGGCTTCTCCTTTTGGTAGAACAGTCTCGAACTCTCCGAGAGTGACAACCTCACGCCATCGTATGTCGGTTCAGCCATCATCCACGTAGGCACGAAAGGCGTAGCCTCGCTCGATTTCGGTTCGGGGTAGCGGCTAGGAATATAGTTGTCTGAGCAGGTCAGCAGATTCACAAACTCCGCTATGCCCAGTTTGGCAAAATACTCTCGTGTGGTTTCCAGTCCCTTGTCCTCACGCGCAGTAAAGCCGTCAAACTGGTTGTAGTAGATACTGCGGCTGATGGCGTTATCCACCTGTTCACCCTCATGCAGTGAGTAGTTGAACTGTCCGTGCTTCTGCCCCGCGTGTGGCAGAAGCATAAATTCAAATGGGTCGAAGGCATTAATTACCTTCTGAATGTCGGGTATTGACTGGTCGGTTTTGCATGGCAGTTTGTTTGTGTACAATTTGTCCAAGATGTCGTTCAGCGCTTTAATGTTTTCCTCTGTCACATCCAGGTTGAAATAAATATGGCAGTGGAACGCCTCTACATCATCGTGGTTTTTAATGTGCAGTTCTGCGCCCAACAGTAGGTTCACCCCGACTGCCTTGGCTGCTAGGTATGCTTTCTTGTTGATGGTATTGTGGTCGGTAAAGCTTATCAGGAAGGGTTCGTTGTTGTTGTACTCCTTAATCTTCTTCACCAATGTCTCAATATCATAGTTCGTCGAACGGTCGTTCGCATCGGGATAGGTGTGGATATGTAAGTCAATATACACTGGCTGCATGTTCTTCGCCTCCTTTCTCTATTCGTTACAATCTTTAAATTCATCCTCAAAGTATGGAATTGCACCATACTTGCCTTCCAAATAATTCTTCCCGTAGTTGCTATCTGTCCTAGGCTTTGCCCCGTTGTCCAGCGTTATACTCATCATCGGTGTGAGTTTTGTAGAATAGCTCGTTTTTGCCGTCTTTTCTACGAAGACCACCTGATCTCGTCTCAGTAATTTCTTTGACAGCATGTTGGTATCATGAGTCGTAAAAATCAGCTGGGCTCCGTGAGGGTTCGTTTCTGCATAGTTAAAGAGTTTTACAATACGTCGCGACAACAGCGGGTGCAACTGTGCATCCAATTCATCCACAAACAGCGATTTCCCTTGCCGTAAGGTGTCAACAATAGGCCCGGCAAGATTAAACAGTTTCCTCGTACCATCCGACTCCCTTTCTTCTATGTCAAAATCAACTATCCCAACAACCTCACCATCTGCGTTTATTTTGCTATGCTTGGCATAGGCAACAATGGGTGGATGCTCTTTTAGGGATGCCACAATTTCTGCAGGCAGACCTTTGGGTAGCATCTTTTCGTCAATATACTCTTGTTCGGTGGTCACTTCACGGAACCCCACATCCATACTGCTGATAAAGTCCAAAATTTCATCTTTATAATCAGTCCTGGTATGAAGTATCTCCTTAGTATAGCGCGAAAAGTCATTATCTCGCAAACCGGAAATCACGCTAGGCTTTGTTCTGAACCATTCTATCACTCGTTTCGATATCTCGCCTCCCAATTGTGCGGCTAACGAAATGAACAACCTGTTATTGTTCAGTGGAATAGTGCCTTCTTTTATTGACAAACCTTCCGAGTAGTTCTGTTCATCAATCTCAATTGTATTTTGGGTGCGTCTTAATAGTGTCTTTAGCGATCGCTTGGGGAATTTTGCTACCAGCCATTCTTCTTCTATCCGTTTCGCAGTGTAGCTGAAACCGTATGTAAACTTGTCGGTGCCATCCACAAATGACATTTCAAACCGTGTTGGTCTCGCCTCTTTATCCGAAAGGAGAAAGGCATCATACGGTAACGTTTCGTTATCGTTCAGCCTCACTGAATGAATAATGATACCCCTCATCATTCCAACAGCCTTGAACACATTTGACTTACCGCAAGAGTTGGCTCCATAGAAAGCCTTGGCGTTAAGAACGCGAGTGTTTGCAACAGTGGTATATCCCCTGTTGTCCATGTCCTTAATGCCTGTATCAGCCATGAACGACAATCTGATTTCTCCGTCTATCGAACGGTAATTCTCTACGATAAAGTTTGTTATCATAACTTCATTTTGTGGTTTTTGCTCAAATTTGGATTGTAAATATATGCATTTTAGTTTGTACGCACAAAAAATTTTGCATTTTCTTCAAAAAGAAGACAAATTGTCAGAAAGTAATACGCCAACCTGACAGTAGTAGTTTTGACTGACAGTATGACATGATTATGCGGATTTGGCGTAATATCAACGATTTATCTACTTGTTTTCGATAAAATAGTTGCAATTTATGAGGTTTTTGCTCAAATTTTAAGAATTGGCATTCTTGTTGTTCATAATCAGGATGTGGACTCGTTCCTGAGCATCGAAACCACTCCAAGGTGTAAAGCTCTGCTGTACTGTTCAGATTACAGGGTATAAACCATAATTGCTCTATGACATACGTCAAAAACGCAAGTGGTACTTCCAGATGGTCAAGCCCCTCAACGGGTGAATCATCGTGGTTGGAGTATTGGGAAAAACATACGGGTAAAAAGGCTACCCGTTGTGGTGCTACCGATTGCCATTCCACAAGCACACTCGTTGGCGGGCACGTCCAGAAGGTTTTCGGGGGTAATGAAATCTACATCACCCCTCTGTGCAAAGGCTGCAACAATCGCACAGACAACTTCTGGGTTGACACCGAACTGGTTAGAGTACCAAACGGATTGTAAACCGTTGCATGGTATGCAACGCCTCAAGTGCTCCGTAGCGGAATCGGAAGGCCACCGCATTGTTTTTCACAATTTAAACCTTACTGTTATGAGGAAAGAGATACACATTGTTTCTAATCCAAACAGAGGAGGTTGGGATGCGAAAAGACCTAACGCAGACAGGGCTTCAAAGCATTTTGATACGAAAAAAGAAGCAATGGAGTGGAGTCGCGATCTGGCAAAGAGGGAAGGACTAGAACTTATTCCTCATGGAGCAGATGGTAAGATTCAAAATCCCAACAGCTATGGAAATGACCCATGTCCTCCCAAGGACTCCAGGCATTAAGCATCGCTTTTCATGGAGGTAGCAGGCCGTTTCAAAGGCCTGCTATTTTTATTCTAGATAGGCACTGTCCGGAATTTTGTGTAAATGGAAACAGATTCAGCTGCAAGTTTGTTTTTATATCTGGATTCTGTTCTCAAATTGGTTCATAATCAAACTCTAGTTATGAATAGACTGTATCCATTTCTTCTCAATTTCCAGTACTATAGTTTCTAATCAATATTACTCATTCTCTTGCTTAATTGCTTCATATATGCATCTTATAAGTCTTTTTAACTTATTGACTTTTGTATGTAATTATTTAATGTTCATTTAGTTATTGTGTATCTCTACATTTTACGCAGTGGATTGAGTATTTTTACAATACAATGTATCATTCATAATTAATATCAGTTCATGAGTTTTGAACAGTAACAACATCGTGAACGTATAAAAGCAAGAATTTTATCTTGTTCCATGAAAGTATCATCAACAATCTTCCTTCGTTATATAGGAAATTAGTTTGGACTGCCTGATATTTCCTTTAGCAAAAAAACATAAGAACAAAAAAGCCATAAGAACGATGTTGTATCTCTTCATTTATACATTAATAATATGCTTGCATATCTGCATGTCTAATAAATGAGATAAGATCTTGTTTTCGCTTTTCGAGCAACTTAAAAACAGTTTAGTTTGGTTTATTTCCTTTATATATAGATACTAAATTAAACTGATTAATATATAGGGCCGCACATGGAGTTATTTTTTACTACAAAGACTTGCCCGGTCGGTAATGTATAAGAGTAAAATATTATTTTTCCGTATGATGGTAAATCCATTATTTGCCAAATAAGATTGTTGCGAGCATTAGCCGGCCCCTGCGTAATTTGATGACGATAAACCTTGCTGCAGAAACATTCACAACAGTTTGACGGTGTTGTACTTTTGTGACATCAGCCCCCCAAGCCTCTCAACGATGCTCAAAACTGGGTCGTTTATTTTTATTCATCTATGAGCATTCAATTTGACACTAATGTAGTGAGAATAATTCCTATTATCAATGGGATGGCAAGCTGGTTTATGCACAGCACATCAAATATCTCAATGGAGATAACTGATTCCAGCAGGATCGTTATAACCTGTATTATCAATACAAAGAATACAATCTTTATACTCTACTTAACACCTAAAAATCAATTATTTACAGTTTTATATTCCTCAATTTTGTATATATGGATATTTACGGTATAAAATTACCATATTTGTACCATAATACTTATAACCTCCTGATAATCAGCTAAAGTTGTTTTAGAAGAGGTCAAGTAAGTAACGATAAATAAACAATAAACATCCATAAGAAAAGGTGTGGAACCTAAGTGGTTTCACACCTTTTCTGCTTTTTATTTTTTTGGGTTTTCTTTCTTTGTTTATTGTTTTTTATGGCTTATTTGTACCACAACAAATTAGTAGATAATGTGCAATAAACAATCATATAAATCATTTAATTACAGTATATTAAGATCTTAATTAGACACCGCATTTTAATGGCATATTCTTTACGCCTTCTTAGTAAAGAATAGCTGAATAAAGTTAGATTGTTCTCCAAATTCTAATTAATTTTACTCTTTCTCTTGCTTAATTACTTCATATATCATTTGATAAGCCTATATTGTATATTAATTTACACTTATAACTATTTTATATTCAATTATTTATTAGGTAACTTTACATTTTACGCAGTGAATTGAGTATTTTTACGCAGTGGAATTTTTTATTGCTTTTACAATGAGATCATAATTTTCGATAAAAACGAAAGGTTTCTTAGCACAAAACACTTCATAATACCCTAATAATCGTCTTCTTGTAAAGAACTAATAGCAGACAAACTGTAAGTAAGCATTGTATGTCGCTTTATTTTTCCCTCTGTTTTGCCTAACTGCTACCATCTTTATATTTCTGTCATGGATGCAACAAAGAACAACCAAGTAAAGCTGAACGGAAAAATACGTTAATCGCTTACAATAGAGAGGAATATTTTTCAGTTCATCCCTATGACTGTCAATCGGCATTATCAGAATTGTGACGGGCAGGTATTTTCGCAATAAAATAACTCTGCCGAGGTTGTACAGCTGAATGGTGAAACATGGGATAAAAGAGTTCTGTTTATAACAGGAAAGTGATATGCAATATAGAAAGAAACGAGAAAAGCTGATGATTTTTTTGTAGAACAGAAAAAATGTGTTACTTTTGCAGCAACATGCTTACCCCGCTTCCCATAAGAACAGCGCGCTCAGGGTGAGCTTTTTATTTTATATACTCATGGAGACGAAAACGAATAAAATTCCTTATCCCAAGCATCTCATATCTTTTACCGACCAGATAAACCTGCTCAAACAAAGAGGAATGGTTTTCGGAAATGAGCCAAAAGCCCTACACTTGTTGCAGAATATCAGTTATTATCGTCTGAGCGGTTATTGGTATCCTCTTCTGGCTGACAAACAACAACATATTTTCAAACCGGGCAGTACATTTGAAACAGCCTATAATATTTATAAGTTTGACAGTGAACTCCGAAAACTGATTATTGCAGAGATTGAAAAGATAGAGGTAGCAGTACGTACGCAGACAGCATATATTCTTTCTTCGCAGTACGGTGCATATTGGTTTGAAGATTCCTCGCTTTTCTCAAGCCCCGTTCGCCATGCAAAGTTATTGTCAAAAATTGACGAAGAATACAGCCGCAGCGATGAAGAGTTCATAAAAGCGTTCAAGACGAAATATTCCAACCATTTCCCACCAAGCTGGATAACAATGGAAATAACCTCATTCGGAACACTCTCCATATTGTACGAAAATTTGTTACCAGGAAAGACCAAGCGTTCCATAGCCGCATACTTTGGGCTGGCTGATAAGGTTTTCGCATCATGGTTGCATAGTGTTGTGTACGTACGGAATATCTGTGCGCACCACAGCCGTTTGTGGAACAAAACTTTAAGTATCCGTCCATTGATGCCACGCTCTCCGCGCAATACTTTCATCAAATTGCCAGCTAACGGCACACCGCAGATCTATTTTGTATTAAGCATGATTATATACTTGCTGAATACGATCAATCCAAACCATTCGTTTGTTTCGAGGTTCAAAGATCTTTTGAACCGTTATCCGTCAATTGACATCCATGCCATGGGATTTCCAGACGATTGGAAGAACGGGAGTCTTTGGAAAGACTGAAAGTGAAATAACTTTCATAACACACTGACAATTGAGTAAGCCCAGTGTCGTTTCATCTTATCTATTATTCAATGTAATTGGTAGTAGCCTAATTATCAAAAAATCCCATAATTTCGCCATGCCTTATTTTGAGATTCAAAATCCATTTTTATAGTGCTTTTTACCCCATTTTTTGTCTCTAAATAGTTACGGTATAAAATTACCATATTTGTACCATGATGTTTGTAATCTTCTGATAATCAGCTAAAGTTGTTTTAGAGGAAGTGAAATAAGTATCGGTAAATAAACGATAAGCAAAAGCCCGTACGACTCTTATGAAGTTGTACGGGCTTTTTTGTGTGTATAAAGGATGAGAACTTTCTCCTTATGATATAATCTAAAGTTAATTATGTAATTAATATAAAGTGAAAAATTACCTTAACAATGAGAACTGAGAAATATTTTATTACAAATAGAGGGGGTAAATCTTAAAAAAACTATCTTTGTAGCATGAATTTATTTAATGTTTATGCTATGAAGAAATCTCTCTTGATGATTGCAGGACTATTTCTGTCAGTTCTGTCTGTAGCCGGGCAAGGTCTTTCTATGGATCGGGTGAATGCCGATTTCCAGAAAAAGAAGGAAGCATTGCCGACAGGTGATTTGTTTAGTGTCTTCCGGCAACAGCTTACACAGGAAGAACGTGATGCACTTACGTTCTTTTATGCTTATATGTCGGTAGGGGATATTACCGATTATTCCGGAAATTTCTATTTGGATAATGTACGAAGCTCATTAGCTACCCGGAAGGAAACATCGTGGGGTAAAACAATCCCAGATGACATTTTTTCTCATTTTGTCCTTCCGGTACGTATTAATAATGAGAATCTGGATCGTGCACGCATGGTTTTTCACGATGAATTGATGCCTCGTGTGAAAGGATTGTCTATGCTTGATGCTGTATTGGAGGTTAATCACTGGTGTCATGAAAAGGTAAATTACCAGCCTGCTGATGCTCGTACCAGTGCTCCTTTGGCTACCGTAAAGACAGCATACGGACGTTGTGGAGAGGAATCTACTTTCCTTGTTGCAGCTCTTCGTTCTGTTGGCATTCCCGCTCGTCAGGTTTATACTCCGCGCTGGGCACATACCGATGATAATCATGCATGGGTTGAGGCGTGGGTTGATGGCGAATGGCATTTCTTGGGTGCTTGTGAACCGGAACCTGTGCTGGACTTGGGTTGGTTTAATGCGCCGGCCAGCCGTGGTATGTTGATGCATACAAAGGTTTTTGGTTATTATCAGGGACCGGAAGAGGTGATGCGTACTACCGCTAATTATACTGAAATTAATATCATCGGGAATTATGCCAAGTTTGCTCCGCTGACGGTTACTGTTGTCGATGAACAGGGTAAACCGGTAGAAGGTGCATGTGTACAATATAAGATTTATAATTATTCTGAGTTCTTTACTGTTCATACCGTGGTAACGAAACAAGATGGTCAGGCCAGTTTGTCAGCTGGATTGGGAGATATGATGGTTCTTGCAACGAAAGGTGACCGGTTTGGTATTCAGAAAGTTACTTTTGGTAAGGAGCGTAATGTCACTGTTGACCTTCGTCATCGTGTGGGCGAGGAGTTCTCATTCCCGGTAGATCTGGTACCTCCTCCTGTGAAACCTAATATCCCGGAAGTCACTCCGGAACAGCGTGCGAAGAACGATATCCGTTTCAATCAGGAAGATTCTATCAGAAACGCTTATGTAGCTTCTTTCCCGGATGCTTCGGCTATTGAGAAATTTGCGGAAGAAACGGGATATAATACTCAGGATATTACTAACTATATTGTAGCCTCAAGAGGCAATTATGCAGATATCATGAATTTCTTGCGTGATGCTTCGAAGAAAAATTATGCGTCGCGTGCACTTCAATTGTTGGCTACACTGTCTGAAAAGGACTTGCGCGATACTCCTGAAGCTATATTGAATGACCATCTGTATAATACAGCTCTCTCGGCTGATGCTGCAAAGGTGTTGGCTCCACGTATTGCTGGTGAAATGCTGACCGCCTATCGCTCCTTCTTCCAGAAAGAGATCTCGAAGAAAGATGCTAAGCGGTTCTGTGCCGATCCGAATGTTCTGGCTGAATGGTGCCGGAAGAACCTCACATTACGTGACAATTTATGCTGTGTAGGAACATTTATTTCTCCTGAAGGTGTATGGCGCAGTCGTACAGCTGACCGTGTATCACGTGATATCTTTTTTGTAGCGGTAGCTCGTTCGTTGGGTATCCCGGCATGGATAGATGGAGTTACAGGAAATGTATTCTATCAGAAGAACGGTTCTGATATTCAACTGGATTTTGAAAGTGGTGTTTCCGGTGCTGCTGAAACTGGTCAGTTGCAGCTGAGTTATTCAGCTATTCCGCAATTGAATGATCCGGAATATCTTCGTCATTTTACACTCTCGAAGTATGATGGAACAGGCTTTACCTTGTTGAATTATCCGGATTTTGCTAAGTGGAGTGCTTTGTTTAAAGAGGCTTCTCCGTTGGATGAAGGTTATTATATGATGGTGTCAGGTAGTCGCTTGGCTGATGGCGGTGTATTGGGACAGGTTTCTTTCTTTAATATCAGAAAAGGTGAACAGACTAATGGCGAATTGTTGGTTCGCGATAATACAGAAGCCGTTAAAGTTATTGGTAATTTTGATTCAGAATCAAAATTCATCGATGCGGCGACAGGTGAAGAAACAACTGTACTGAAATCTGCGGGTCGCGGCTTGTTTGTTTTGGCAATTTTGGGTGTAGGTCAGGAACCGACAGACCATACATTGAAAGATATTGCTGTAAAAGCAAAAGAGTTTGATGCTTGTGGACGGAAGATGATATTGTTATTCCCGAGTCGTGCCGCTTATGAAAAGTATCTCACTGCTCCAGCTCCAGGGCTTCCAGAACATATTGTCTGGGGTATTGATACTGATAGTAAGATACAAAAACAGTTACTGGAGGCATTGAGCTTGGAAGCTAATACTCAGTTACCTATCTTTATAATAGGTGATACATTCAATCGTATTGTCTTTACTTCACATGGTTACACCATTGGCTTAGGAGAGCGTCTGTTGAAGATTATTGATAGTTTGAATGAATCGGAAACTGCAGATAAATAAAATACAGAATTAATTGTAAGCCTTTAAAGAGGTCGACATAAGTGTAGTGCTTATGCCGACCTCTTTTGTTTGCTGATAGCTGTGGAAATATGGATGAATTAATATTGTGATTCTTTAAAAATAGGCCCAATATTTTATAAAATTTTTCTATTTTTGCCTTGTATTTCTCTTTTTTGTAAAAATTAGTAAGTGAACAGGAAAAGATCGTTGTTCATATATAATATACTTGGGTTAGGTGATAAGTAGAAAGGAATATATATGATTAGTAAGTAAAAGAGTGCATTGCATTATTTGAATAAGATATGTTTTGTTTGTTAATAATGCCTAATCAGGGGAATATTCTAATATCTTGTAAATAAATTATTTTAAAATATAATTATATTTGTAAAGTTAAATCATAAAATTTCATTAGCATGATAAAGAAGCAGATTGTAGCTTTGTTTACCGCTTTTTGTTGTGCAACTGCTCCAGTCATAGGGCAGACACAAGAAAAAGAACAACAGGATGCACAAAAAGAAAAAAGGATGGAGTGGTTTGCAAATGCCAAATTGGGTATTTTCATCCATTGGGGTATTTATTCTGTAAAAGGAGTTTCTGAAAGTTGGTCTTTCTTTAATAAGTATTTGCCCTATGAGGAATACATGAGTCAGAAAGATGGATTTACTGCCTCAAAGTATGATCCAAAAGCGTGGGTTGATTTAATCAAAGAAAGTGGTGCACGCTATACGGTTATAACGACAAAGCATCATGATGGTATGGCTTTGTGGGATACAAAGGCAGGAGAACTGAGTACTGTAAAATGTACACCTGCTAAGCGTGATTTAATCAGTCCGTTTGTAAAAGAAGTTCGTAAGCAGGGACTGAAACTCGGATTTTATTATTCATTGTTAGACTGGTCACATCCTGATTATCCCAATAAAACACGTACAGAGGTTCGTTATAAAAATGATTCTGTACGCTGGAAACGGTTTGTTGACTTCAATATGGCACAGTTGTCGGAATTGAATAAGACATGGAAGCCCGATTTGTATTGGTTTGACGGAGACTGGGAACAAACGGCTGAAGCTTGGAATTCTAAAGGTATCGTTGAATTATTGAGATCAGACAATAAGAATGTGATTATTAATTCTCGTATTCAGGGTTATGGTGACTATGCTACTCCGGAACAGGGAGTGCCTATCGTACGTCCTGAAGATAAGTATTGGGAACTGTGTATGACGATGAATGATTCATGGGGATATCAGCATACGGATACAAATTATAAGTCACCGTTTATCTTATTGCGTACGTTTGTTGACTGTTTGAGCATGGGTGGAAATCTGTTGCTTGATATCGGTCCCAAAGAAGATGGTACTATTCCAGAAGAACAGGTTGCTATATTGAAAGAATTTGGCCGTTGGACTAAAAAACATAAAGAGGCTATCTATGATACTCGTGCAGGTATTCCAACTGAGCATTTTCAAGGATATACGACGTTGAACAAGGCAGGAGATATTTTGTATCTTTATTTGCCTTACAAACCGAATGGTCCAATCGAAGTAAAAGGATTGATGAATAAAGTGAACAGAGTGTGGGTTGTAGGCAACGGATCGATGTTGTCATATAAGGTCTATAATAAGAATTATTGGAGCGAGGTGCCGGGTAACCTGTATATTGATGTACCAGAACATGTACTGGATCCACAAATAACGGTAATTGCTGTATTATTGGATGGTCCGGTTAAGTTGTATCGAGGAGCCGGTCAGGTGATTGAAAGTAATTAATTAAAATAACCATGAGAAAACAACTAGTATGTAGTTTGCTTGCGTTGACAATGGGCGGACAGCTCCTGGCGCAGAATTTATATTCGAAATACGAACGTATGCTTACTTTGCCTGCAGGGTATGTATGCTATCGTGTTGATGGAAAGATTAAGGTAGATGGAAAATTGAATGAAGCTGACTGGCAGAAAGCGCAACCGACTTCTTCTTTTGTGGATATAAGTGGAGAAGGATTTGCCAAGCCGTGTTATGATACTTCTGCTAAAATGTTATGGGACGATAAGTATCTTTATGTTGCTGCTACATTGCAGGAGGACGATATTAAAGCGAAGCTGAATCAGCGAGATACCATTATTTATTATGACAATGATTTTGAGGTTTTTCTTGATCCGGATGGTGACGGGCAGAATTATTTTGAAATCGAAACCAATGCAAAAGCTGTTATTTTCGATTTAATGCTGGATAAGCCTTATCGTTCTGGAGGAAACTTCATGGTTCAGTGGGATTGTCCGGGACTTCAGTTGGCTGTACATCGTGACGGAACATTGAATAACTCGAAGGATAAAGACAAGCAGTGGACTGTAGAAATGGCTATTCCTCATAAAGCATTGACTGTAAATTTCTCTAATCCGGGAGAAGCCGGTAAGTATTGGCGGATCAATTTTTCACGTGTGCAATGGCTGAAGCCGGGCCAGCGTGAAGAAAACTGGGTATGGATGCCGACTGGTAAAATTGATATGCACATGCCCGACAGATGGGGATTCTTGTATCTTTCTGATAAAGTAGTAGGACAGGGAACAGATACATTTAAGTATCCTTATAATATGGCTGCATATAAATTGCTGTGGGCGATGTTTTATGCGCAGCAGGATTTCTATTCAAAAGAAAAGAGATACTTGCGTGAGAAAGAAAGTTTCTTCCTGACTGCGGATGAACTAAATGGCCTGCCAGCTGGTTCTGATATTTCTGTAGAGGCTACTACTCATAGTTTTCGTATTGCGATCAGTATGCCGGAAGAAAATGTACGCTATGTGGTAGATAATCTTAGCAAGTTTACCTGCGAGCCTATTACAGTACAAAAATAAATAAAGATTTCGAGTCCTTTTTTTAATTATGGCTATCTGTATAAATCAAGGGACTCGAATCTTATTAATCTGAAAGCATTAGAATTTAAAACAAACATGAAAAAAATCTTTATTCTTTTTTCTTTGCTGTTTACACTAACAGTAAATGCAGCCAGTCATAAAGAGCTACCAGCTAAGGGTGACTTGAGTTTACAGGTATTTAACAATGCGAACGTGCGTTTTTTGCCTGATACATATCCAAGTTTTTCGGAAGCAGATAGTGACGGCATAATTCATTTGGTGAATGGACGTATTATATTAAAGAAGATTCAGATACCCGACTATCAGCGTGATGTAACGGTTAGCGTAAAAGTGACGGTAGCATCGAATGGAGATAGATGGGATAAGTCTGGTTCTTGTTTCGTACTTCCTAAAAACTCTGCTATTAATTTGTTGAGTATTGCACAGGGAAAGAATAAGTTCCCAAAGGTTGACAGCTTGAAGTTGGAAAATATGATTGGTATAGTACGTGGAAAAGATTATTTGCCTACAATAGAACTGATGCGTTTCATGACTCCTTTTGGAGTAGGATATTACAGCCAAAATGATGATTCACTGTCTAGTAAGCGTCGTCCTGTTTATATTCCTAAATGGGAACAATGTGTACAGTGGGAGCAGGATATTACCGATTTGTATCCGGCCCTTAAAGGTGAAGCTTATGTTGGTATCTTTATTGATACATGGACACCGGAAGGTTATATTGCCAGCATGGAACTGAATATAAAAGAAACTCCAGTTCCTTGTGAAAAATTAATCCGACGTCATGTAGAGCCTTTAATGAATACTGTATATTATATAGGTCAGACTTATCCGGATATTTTTGCACGTAAGTCGGTTTCCACTAATTTTGTCCTTCCTAAAAATGCTAAGAATGTACGTTTGAAGTATATAGTAACCGGACATGGTGGTCATAGTGGAGGAGATGAATTTGTCCAAAAGAAGAATATACTTTCTATAGACAATAAGGAAGTGTATAGTTTTATTCCGTGGAGAGATGATTGTGCTTCTTTCCGTCGGTTTAATCCAGCAACAGGTGTATGGCTTGTAAAACGTTTGGCAGCTTATATTGCAGAAGACGGTTATAAGACAAAGGAAGTTGAAGAACCTTTGGCTTC
>HF993188.1:0-39133 GCA_000436795.1 Bacteroides sp. CAG:1076 | reverse complement strand
CTTCTTCCGATCTTTCTCGTTCTAATTGGTGCCCGGGTTCGGACGTAGTTCCTGAAGAAATTTGTTTGAAGGACTTACAAGCGGGTAAACATACGTTTACGGTGACTATTCCTAATGCTCAACCCGCAAACGGTGAAGAGTTGAACCATTGGCTGGTTTCTGCTTACTTGGTATGGGATGAATAAATGCTATGAATAATTGTAAGATAAAAATCCTCGGTGTTGTTGCCGAGGATTTTTTTATTATAGATCGTTTAGTGCTTCAATTGTATGTCTTACCCGTCGGGCAGTTGTTATTTCACGTGTATATTCATTAATGGAATCACTTCCCATCTTAACTTCCGGATTGGAATAGCGCATGGCACTTTCTATCTTTTCTCGTGCTGAAAAATGAAATTCCGTAGCACCACTATCCAATGCTAACCGGCGAATGTTATTTTCATTTACCCCACATCCTGCCATCAGGCTTACCCGTCCATTGGAATAATCGATTAATTTTTTAATTAATGCGCTGCCTTCGGGAGCTGTAGGCTGCTGTCCTGAGGTCAGTATACGATGAATATCTAAGTCTGCAATTTGGTCAAGCGCTTTAAAAGGATCTTTGCATCTGTCGAAAGCTCGATGGAAAGTGACGGCACAATCTCCTGCTGCCGTTCTGAGTCGTTTCATTGCAGGCATGTCTATTTCACCGTCAGGAGTCAGACAACCTATTACAATTCCATCAGCTCCTGCCTTTTTAGCTACATGTATATCTTCCTCCATTATTTCCAGCTCTAAAGGAGAGTATAAAAAATCTCCTCCACGTGGACGAATGATAACATGTAATTTGATTTGCAGTAAACGGCGTGCCGTTTGTATTTCTCCCAATGATGGGGTTGTTCCACCCTCCGGTATGCCGGCACATAATTCAACACGATGTGCTCCTCCTTCTTGGGCTGCCAGGCAACTCTCTACTGAGTTTGCGCAAATTTCGAATTGATATTTCATGCTATACTTATAAAGATTAATGTCTGATAGGAATGAGGCGGTAAAGCATCTTGCGTGTCATTATCTTGTGATTCAGAAAATTGACTATATAACCCGTGATGCAGGCTGCAATGACGGAACCTTCACGGACTCCTTCTATGCGCATGGTGAAAGCTAATGATATGAGAATGGCAAGGCTTACGAGCGTAATATCTACATATACTTTTACATTGCCGAATTCTTTATTGCAGCGACGAGCAATATATTTTACTAATCCTTCTGCACTCATCATAGCTGCTTTAGGTTTTATTTCCAGTACAACGCCAATTGACTGAATAAAGCAACCTGCTAATAGGATTCCCAATGCCATACCATAGTTAGTTGGTGCCACGTCGCGAATCAGTATCATATTTAAGTCGATAAAAGCTGAGAAAATGAATGAAAAAGGAATTTGCAATAAAATCTCGATAGTGTCTTTGCGCGTTCCATATTTACCTCTTGCCAACCATAGTTGAATAGCAATCATTAACAGGTTGACAATAAAAGTCCATGTGCCAAGAGATAATGATGTGTTGATACTTAATACGTAGTTCATGCTTGAAATAGGGGTTGTTCCTAAACTGGAGTGGACAATAAGCGTTATTCCCATTGCGAGAAAATACAACCCTGCGATAAAAACTAAATACCTTTTAAAAAGACTTTCTTTTTCCATATCGTTATATGAATTTATATCGAATGCAAATTTCGCAGTTTTTTTTGAGATAATAACTATAGATATCTTTTTTAATGTTCCTTAATTTTGTATATTGCATTGAGTATAAATTTATAAACTTGTTATGGATATGGAAATAAAACATAATGTGGACAAAATGAAATTTTGGACGGAAGTTGATGGATATGAAGCGCATGTTGCTTATCAACTTCATGATAAGGGATTGGATATTCGTCATACAATTGTTCCAGCAGAGATTGGGGGAAGAGGCATTGCATCGGCTCTGGTAAAGGCTGCTTACGACTATGCACGTGCTAACGGTTTGAAACCGATTGCGACTTGTTCGTATGCCGTAGTATGGTTACAGCGCCATCCTGAATACCAAGGGGAAGTAGGAAAAGATTTCTGTGGGGAAAACTCTTGTGCTTTGTAATAGATTTAGATTTTACTATTGAGTATATTACACTTTAAATTGGAATGAATGAAGGTTGGCGGGTGAACCTGCTTATACTAAAAAAACGGCGACCTATCCTGACATGCCTTCATTCATTTATTTCCATATGTTTGTGGGTATCTGCCATTTTTTTCAGGCAACAGGTTTGTCAAAATGTTTCCCGCATTGTTTGCAAATATATTCCCAATGTTCTGTACCCGGAGAGGCACCGGCAAGCATAGCCAGAATGGTTGAAACAATGGCTCTTAATTTATTCTTTTTCTTCAAGACGAACTGAATATTGCTGGAATGGCAGAATGGGCAATATTTCAGTTGTTCGGGTATCATTTGATTCTGCTCAAGGAGTTTTATCGCTTTTTCATATTCGTCTTCGTAAACAAAAATATCTACGCCAGAGATATTGCTAATAAATCCTCTTAAAACATTAGAAGTGTTTTCGTTATGTAATATTGCTGCAATGCCTTCATTTTCCAACGCTCCAAGAATGAGTCGTGCCTGAAACGAGTCTTCGCAAGTGATTAATCTGACTGTTTTCATACGCTTTGGAATATTTTTATTCTTTTTTCTGTTTCCTGAATAATCTTCGTAGTATGGTTCCCGGAATGCTGTTTCTAAATCTATTCAGTTCATCAGTACGTTCGTCTATTTTCTGCAACAGTTGTTCTGCATCTTTTTCGGTGAGGACTCCATTTTCGGTCAGTTGTCTGATTGTTTTACGCTCATTGCTAAGTAACATACGGATAGATTTTAAAGTCAGCGCATGGTTATAAGCCTTGGGAAAACTTACAGACAAGTTGTCTATCAGTAAATTCATAGCTTCAATATTTTTAGTAATCTCTTTTTTTAATATATCGGTTACTGGTTTTTGATCTTTGTTTAATAGGTCTGAGTTTTCCAGTTCATCTAAAAATCTCAAGACTTCTTTTTGTGTGATGATGAATCCTCTGCCTAAATCATAAATTAGTGCAATGCGTTTACGGAAGTAAAAGCTCATCAGATTATGTAAATATGGTTCATTTCGTAAGCTGTTCAATAATGCAGTCCGGTTACAAAAACGGAAGATAGAATCTCGATGATCTAATGAATAGGTTCCATCGTGATCATACAATTCATCTAAAGAATTCATAAGTCGGCGGAAGGTATATTGTGCAATAATACCTTGGTCATAAAGTTCATGGCAAAGAGCCTTTTCTCGATCAAGTACACGGAGTCTGACCTCTGTAAGCATAGCATGTGTGCCAGTTGCTTCAGGAGTTTCCTGTGGTTCTGGGAAAAGATAATGTCTGACTTTATCCCAATTAGTTCCAATTAAGGCTTCTCTTTTTTCCAAACGTTCCAAGTATTTTTCAGAATTCTCTCGAATTGTTTTTTGTATTTTGTTTTCTAATATAATTCGTGCCGAAGGTATATTGATTAATCCTAAACGGTTTAGTAACCATCGTGTGGTAGTAGCATTGATACAAAGGGTAAGTGTGACAATTCCCGCCGTAAAGAATAAAACCTGACTACGAACATCTTCGGGAATAGTAGGAGTATACGATACCATAAGAGCCAGTGTCATTCCTAATGCTCCTCGTAGGCCTCCCCAGGTAAGAATAACAGATTCACGCTTGCTTAAGCCATATCCCATTCTTTTCATGAGTGGATATAATAGCATAATCATGGCGAAACGGATTAAATTCAGACAAATATAAATCAAAATCAAAACGCCGAATGCATTCCATGTAAAGTTAACTTTTTCAGCGATAACAATTCCGACAAGGATGAATATTAATGTGTTGGCTATATAGGTCAGGAGTTCCCAGAAATGCTCCATAAAACTGTTGACTTGTGGTTTCAGTCTTGGTTTTCCTACATAAGTAACAGTTAGCCCGAATACTAACAGTGCGATGACTCCGGATACTCCCAAATAATATTGTGAAATAATAAAAGTAAGATATGCAGAGAGAATAACAACACTGTTTTGGATCATTTCTTCCGAATTAATACGGGTAATAAACCAGATGACAATACGTGCCAGGAAGAATCCTAATAAGGTACTGATGCTTACCACTTGTATAAATTCCATGACTGGTGAAGACGTATTTTCTCCTGTGGCTGCATAGGTTCCAAAAAATAACATAAAACATACGATACCAGTACCATCGTTTAAGAGTGACTCTGCATCGACAAGTGTAGAAAAGCGCTTACTGGTTTTTAATTCATGTAATAGAGCAACTACAGCAACAGGGTCGGTTGCACTGATTAAAGCTCCGAACATCAGTGCGAATCCCCATGTCCATGAGCTGAAACTCGGTATGCAAAGGGAAATTCCCATTAATAATGCACCCGTAAGCAACATACAAATCACTAAACCAGGCACAGCAAGTAAAGTAGCATTGGCCAGCGTTTTTTTGAATATATGCAGATTCAGTTCATAAGCCGCATCAAAAATCAATATTGGCAGGAACAGATAAAGTATCAAGTCTGGATTGATATTGGCAACCGAACTGATGCCTTCCGATAACCCATCCCAAAAATTAAATATACCTGAACGATTGAGTAAGCCTACCAGAAGTCCGATGGCGAAGAGTCCTACCGTATAAGGGATTCGGGTATGTTGTAATAGTGATTTTAGTATGGCTCCTATAACAAGTCCGCCGATTGTTAGCAACAAAGGAATTAGAAAAGATGTTTCTTCCATAGTATTAGTTATTAAAACTTTATTATGGGAAACAAATATACGGATTTAAGTATTTTTTTCCTATGCTTTGTCTATTTTATTTATAGCTAATTTTCGTGCGTTTGCTCTATCGGGCTTACCGGTTTCTGTTTGTGGAAGTTTTTCTATATTTATAATTTGTTTGGGACGCCAATAAGGAGGTAAAGTAGCTATTGCTTTATTTATATTCTCATAGTCAATGGTATCTGTTTCAAGAAGCAAAACAATTTGTTCTCCAAATTTAATGTCGGATACTGACGTAATCATAAACGGGCAGGGGAGTAATGGTCTAAGTGCGTCCTCAACCTGTTCTATCTGTACTTTGATTCCTCCCGTATTGATTGTATTGTCTTTTCTTCCTAAAATACGGAATTGCCCTGAGATGTTGAATTCTACAATGTCATTTGTCTTCAGTATTTCTTCACTGACGAGGGGAGCATTGATTACCAGTGTACCTTCTTCCGAAGAACTGAGACTGACATGGCTGAAAGGAGTATACCATTCAGAACGTCCTTTTCCGTTTAGTTGACGTAAGGCAATATGAGAAAGAGTTTCCGTCATCCCGTACGTACTCCATACGGCATAAGGAAAATCTTGTAGCGACTTTTCCAAATTTTCATCGATAGCTCCTCCACCTATTATCAAGTGACGGACCTGCATGAGCAGTTCTCGTTCGGCCGGTACTTGCAGGGTATTGAATACCTGCATGGGAATCATGGCTGCGAAAGTCGGTGCAGTATGCAAATCCTGCATCGGATGTCCACATGGAGTTACTGGAATCAAGTTCAATCCAGCTACGAGTGTACGTACTACTACCATTTTACCTGCTATATACTGCAAGGGCATACATAACAAGGCACTGTCACCTTTGTGTAAATTTAAGAAAGATACGGTAAGTTTGGCACTGTTCATCATCCGGCTTTTCTCTACCCAAAGCTCTTTAGGTGTTCCGGTGGAACCGGATGTATGTACTTTCAGAGTATCGTTTCCGTCGAACCATTCAGCCAGGAAGTCGGCAAGAGCAGCATAAAAGCTGTCCTCACCGTAAATAGTGCGAAACTTGGTTTGAAGAAGACTCTTCGCTTCCGGTACAGATGCTGTGGCATCGGCAGCTGTATAGTGTATGCCGTCTATTGTGATGGTTTGCTGAGATATTTCGGTGACAAATGTTGACATAGTAGTTGTGTTATATGAGAAATGATTTAAAATCAGGTTCCTTTTCTTCTGGGTGGAACCACAGACAATCCCCTTCAATATGAAGCGGGTAGTCGATATTATCCGTAAAAAGCATGCCTGTACCTAATCCTTGAGGCATTGCAGGATGAAGAGTGGCACACCATTGTGCGATAGAATTAAGTCCGATGTTCGATTCCAAAGCTGAAGTAACCCATGAACCAATACCCCGTTCGGTAGCCAGTTCGATCCATTCCTGAGCTCCTCTCAAACCTCCGTGGAGAGAAGGTTTTAAAATAATATATTGCGGTCGGATGGTTTCAAGAAGTTCCACCTTGCGTGCCAGCGTATTCACTCCGATTAGTTCTTCGTCTAGTGCGATGGGAAAAGGTGTCTGGGCGCACAGTTCAGCCATAGCCTGCCATTGTCCGGCATGGATAGGTTGTTCGATGGAATGCAGATGAAACGCATGAAGTCTTTTCAGCTTTTCAGGAGCATCTGCCGGAGAGAAAGCTCCATTGGCATCTACCCGGAGCTCTATTTGTTCGGGAGAAAAATGATGGCGGATGTGTGCCAGCAGCTCCAGTTCCCGGTTGAAATCGATAGCACCTATTTTTACTTTGATGCATCGGAAGCCGAGTTTCATTTTCTCTTCTATCCGATGGTACATTTCGTCGAAGTTTCCCATCCATATCAGTCCGTTGATAGGAATCCCTTCTTTCCCTTCTGAAAAAGGTGTCTGCCAGAATTGTAAGTTACCGGCTTTTAGATGAGCAAAAGCGGTTTCCAGTCCAAACAGCATGGAAGGATAGGGGCGGAGAGCCTCGTAGTCGAGTGTTCCATTCTGCTCCGTCTGCCGGCAGTGCTTGGCCAAGATTTCCTCATAGTCGGGCAAGTCGTCGCAACTCAATGCCGGTAGGGGAGCACATTCTCCTACACCATATTTCCCGGTCTGTGTGTCTGTCAGCAACAGGTACCACACTTTCCGGGTATGATATACCCCTCTTGATGTTCCTGCCGGTTGTTTGAAATGTAAAGTCTTCGGAATAATTTTGATTGTATACATAAGCATTGTGGTGAATTGAACGTTACGCAAACCGTAACAGACTGACGTTAGTAGCTGCTCTCTTAACGAATAAAAACTTTCAGACACACTCGTGTCTGAAAGTTTTATATGCTTTGATGATTAAGGCATTTTCGGGAATTTACTCCAGTCGGGCTTGCGCTTTTCCAAGAAGGCACGTCCACCTTCCTGCGCTTCTTCTGTCATGTAATAAAGCATGGTTGCGTCGCCTGCCAGTTCCTGAATACCAGCCTGACCGTCCAGCTCTGCATTCAGTCCGGCTTTTATCATACGTAATGCCAGCGGGCTGTGCTGCATCATCGTTTCGGCCCATTCTACTACTTCATCTTCCAGTGAGTCGAAAGGAACGACTTTGTTGACCAATCCCATTTCGAGGGCTTCCTGTGCCGAATATTGGCGGCAGAGGAACCAGATTTCACGCGCTTTTTTCTGTCCTACGATGCGTGCCAGATAAGAAGAACCGAATCCTGCATCGAAACTGCCTACCCGAGGACCCGTTTGTCCGAATATCGCATTTTCGGAAGCGATTGTCAAGTCGCATACCACATGTAAAACATGTCCGCCTCCAATGGCATAACCGTTGACCATGGCGATAACCGGTTTCGGAATCGAGCGGATTTGTTTCTGTACATCGAGCACATTCAGACGAGGTACTCCGTCGGTGCCGATGTAACCGCCGTGTCCTTTTACATGCATATCTCCACCCGAGCAGAATGCTTTGTCGCCGGCTCCGGTAAGAACGATGACATTGATATCCTGACATTCGCGGCAATAATAGAGCGCATCGCTAATTTCCGATGTCGTTTTTGGTGTGAAAGCGTTGCGATAACGCGGACGATTGATGGTTATTTTAGCTATTCCATTATAGAAATCAAAAAGAATATCCTGATACTCTTTGATGGTTTTCCATTCTCTCTTTTGTGACATAGTGGAATTATTTTTGTTTTAGGTTATGGTAATATTCTTTCAACAGCTCGATGTCTGTGTTTTTGTCTGTAAAGACTTCCAGTAACATCGGACGGGCAGTGATATCCGGTTGGGTGAATGTACTGACTGCATTTGTCAGCTCTTCTTCGTTGTGTGCCGAGAGATATTCAAATCCTCTGTCTTCGGCCCAGGCACGTGCGGATGTGGTATGAGTGGCTGTTACAAACCGACGGGCATTTTCATGCAGTTCAAGTCCGGGCAGTGCATGGAAAATCTCTCCTCCGGCATTGTTCAGCAGCAGAATACGTACGTTCGTGCCGTAGTTGGAATTCCAAAGTGCATTCATGTCGTAGAAGAAACTCAAATCGCCGATGAGGATAAAGTTCAGCTTGTCGGAAGCCGTAGCATATCCCAGTGCGGTAGAAAGAGAACCTTCTATACCGTTTGTTCCTCTGTTGGACAAGATTTCCACATCGTTGGGCAAATCGAACAATTGCGCATAACGCACCACGGAACTGTTGGCCAGGTGTAGGGAGCACGGAGATGGCAGATGACAGATGACCTTGCCGATGGCACTCATTTCGGAATAGGCAAAATCGGCTTGTGGAATTGCTTTCGAGCGAGCCTCCCATGCTCTCGGGTATTCCGGCGTACGGCTGTCCAGCATCGGAGCGATTCTTTCCAGAAATTCAAACGGATCCATTTCGATGATGGTAGTCAATGAGCCGAACAAATCGACCACTTCGCCGTCGGCCGATACATGCCAGTGTTCTACGGGAGGATGTTTGCGGAGGAATTTCTTCAGACGTTTCGAGATGATGTGTCCCCCGTAGGTAATAAGCAGTTCGGGACGCATTTTCTCCTGTTCCTCGTTGTTCATGGAACAAAGCAGAGGTTCGATGTTCCGTATAGGCATTCCCGGTATGGTACGGTTGCTTATATTTTCAGTAAACCATGCGAAATGCTTGTACAGCATCTTGGTATACTTCTTGTCGAACAGATAAATCAGATTCATCTGTCCTACTACCGCCATGCGTCGCTGGTACTTGTTGAGACGTTCTATCAGCGGCTGGTAATCCTTGTCGTAAATGTTCAGTCCCTGATAGCGGGTGATGACTCTTGCCTGCGGCAGTTCGTTGATTGGAAGCAGGAAGAACGGTTCGCTGATAGGTACGTTGATGTGGACCGGGCCTTTACCGTGATGATTAAGTTCGAGCAAGGCTTCATTAATCAGTCTGTTGCAGAACCATTCACTTTCTTCGTCGGTTACTTCGGGTAGGTTGACCGATTTTTTCACCAACTGACCAAATACCCCGGGTTGAGGAAGCGTTTGTCCATCCATTTGTCCAATCCAGGCAGCCGGTCGGTCGGCAGAGATAACTACCAACGGTACTTGCTGATAGAATGCTTCGGCTACAGCCGGATGCAGATTCAGTAGGGCGGTTCCCGATGTACAGCATACGGCAGCAGGTGCTCCGCCGTGTAAGGCCAGTCCGAGGGCAAAGAAGCCTGCACTGCGTTCGTCGGTCATCGGGTAACAGGTGAAGTCCGGAATATTAGTGAGTGTCTGGACGATAGGTATATTCCTGCTTCCCGGACAGAGTACAATACGTTTAATTCCGTGGCTCCGAAGTAAGGAAGCCAATTGCAATATGCTTTTTTTGTCAGTATACATAGGTTCTTTTTTATAATATGTTGCGCATGGTATTCATTTTTTGTTGGGTTTCTTCCCATTCTGTTTCTACTGTTGATGAAGGAAGTATACCTCCTCCGGCATAGAGTGTAGCTGTATGTCCGGCAATGTTCATGCACCGTAGGTTCACGTAAAGTGTGGTATCGCCTTGAGGATCCAGCCATCCGATAATTCCGGCATAATAGCTTCTGTCATAACCTTCGTTTCTCAGTATGAAAGTGTAGGTTTCCTCTTTAGGCAGTCCGCATACAGCGGGAGTAGGATGAAGTTCCTTTAATATATCCCCCAAATGAGAAGTATCTTTCAACTGGAAATGAAAATCTGTTTTCAGGTGTACCAGTTGTCCGGCTCTGGCTGTATAAGGCCCTTTTTCTTTGAGCTTGCTGCCAAAGCGTTTGACTGTCTGTCGGATGTATTCACTGACAAAAGCCTGTTCTTCCTGATTCTTTTCACTCCATTCCGTCGGCATGGTTTCTCCTTGCATAGGCATGGTTCCGGCAAGTGCTACCGTGTGCCATTCCGTTTCGTGGCCGCTTAAAATAATTTCGGGCGTACTGCCAATCCAGGTCCCGGTCAGAGGAGTATGGCACAAAGAAATCATCATGCGCGGATAACTGTTGCAGGCACGGATAAAGGCGCTGAGAGGAGAAAAGGTAATATCCAATTCTTGCGTATAATTACGCGAAAGTACCAGCTTTCTGAATGCTTTATTTTGTAAGGGAGTTATAAAACGACTGAAGGCTTGTTCATATTCGATTTTAGCCTCTTCATCATTGGTTATCTTTTTTTCGGTTATTATTGTTCCTGCTGAAGTAATGTTTCTCGCTGAAGCAAAGTCTTCTAATACTTGGCTGATATTTCCCCACCCATGTGCCACTTTATCGGGATGTATAATAATAGCCGGATGTGTTTGGGTCTGATGAAAGGGAGTAAGTACGAATCCCCGCTTTCCATTCAAGTCAGTTGGATTTCCCAAAATTTCTGTTTTTCCTTCTTCTTGTAATACCAGTATTGGTTCGTCTGTCCACGGCAGACGATACAAGGCAAAACTGAAGGGACTTTGTGTCAGTTGGTCTATCAGTTTGTGGATGGTAATTCCGGGAAGATTCATGAGCGTTTCTTGACTATTAGATTGACAACACGAGCGGTTGATACCAGTTTTCCGTCGGGAGTTGTAATATCGACGTTCCATACATGTGAGGTTCGTCCTCTGTGTACTAATGTGCCGGTTGCTTCTACATAAGTTCCAACGGGTACCATGTGTACATGGTTGGCACTGATTTGTATGCCACAAGGCATCTGCCCGGGTTCACAAAGAGGAATGGAACCGTATCCGGCAACAGTTTCAGCAAGAGCTAAAGAAGCTCCTCCATTTAGGATATCTTTGGGTTCACATGGGCGTGAGGTACGTACATCGACAGGC
This sequence comes from Bacteroides sp. CAG:1076, assembly GCA_000436795.1. Taxonomy (GTDB): domain Bacteria; phylum Bacteroidota; class Bacteroidia; order Bacteroidales; family Bacteroidaceae; genus Phocaeicola. The sequence goes on along the minus strand of HF993188.1, from coordinate 28,001 downwards.
ATAGTTGCTTTTACGTATCCTTCTTCTATAGCAACCAGTTGAATCCCGAGGCTTTTCCCTAATGATTCAGGTAGTTCATAAGATGTCTTTTCGCTCGTTTGCATAAATTATATTTTCGTAATATATTGCAAAATTACAATTTTCCAGTCAATAAGCCGAAATAAGGGTGAGAAATTCTATTTTTGCCTTGTAAAGTTGGCCTATGATAGCAGTATGCTTACACACTTTTTATATATTGGATCTTACTTTCCTTTTAGCAAGATATGTTGTTTGCGATATTTAAGAGGGGATATACCATAGTATGACTGGAATTTTTTTATCAAGTGGCATGCATCGCTGTATCCGGTGCGATAAGCTATTTCTTTCATGCTTAATTGAGTTTCTTTTACGAGTGATTCTGCCATTTTTATTCGGTTACGGCTGATGTATTGTTGAAGACTTTCCTGAAAATGATGTTTGAAATAACGTCCGATGTAGTTTTCCGACAGGTTAAACTTCTGGCAAAGGGCATCTATCCTCAGCATCTGAGGCTGATAGATATGCTGTTGAATATATTGCAACAGATAGAGTGCTTTGTCCGTTTCTTCTGTATCGGCCGGAAAGATTGTTTGATTATCGGTAAGGAAACTGCGGGCTATCAGTACGATGAGGCTATTCAGCCATTGTTGTTGTAAATAAGCTGAGAAATTTTGTCTGTTTGTCTGTTCATTTATTATGAATGTAATTAGCTGCCTAACCACTTCCTTTTCGTGGTTGGTTAATGTAATATATGGAGTCTTTTCTGGTATATATAATGTACGTTCGACATATTTTCCGATATAGTCTGCTACATATTGAGTTGTAAAACGTAAGAATACGTATTTGCTGTATGTTTGAATTGTAAAGCAGTGTATTGTATCGGGAGGGATAAGAAAGATAGTATCTGTACTATATGGAATTTCTTTCTTTTCGGATGTTTTATTATATATGTAAAATGTACCTGTTCCAGAAATGATATAGGCCATTTCAAAAAATGAATGCTGGTGTTCTTCTATTGGGAATATTTCATGTTCACGGATTAATATTTCTACAGGTTCGTATAAATTTTCTTTCCACATTGGTCGTAATCGTACAATAATTTGCTGCAAATATACTATAATTAACTATGATGACTATTGTAATTTTGCGGCAATTAAAAAAATGTTGAGATGGATATACAAAAGTTGAAAGGGCATGGAGCTATGCTTGGTGCAAATAGTATGTGGGGATTGATGTCACCGCTTGCTAAATTTGTAATGTTAGGTGGAATGGTAACTCCACTTGTAGTAACTGATTTACGTATTTTGGGTGCTATGGTATTGTTTTGGCTTGCTTCATTCTTTAGAAAGCCTGAACATGTTGGGCATAAGGATTTAGCTAAGTTATTTGTGGCGTCATTGCTTGCTATTGTATTTAATCAAGGATGTTTTATTTTTGGTGTGGGATTGACCTCTCCTGCTGACGCTTCCATTATTACGACCAGTATGCCGCTTTGGGCTATGATTTTGGCTGCTATTTATCTGAAAGAGCCAATTACAGGAAAGAAAGTTTTGGGTATTGCTTTGGGAGCTACAGGTGCTTTATTGCTTATTTTAGGTAGCCAGCAAGCTGGGGGTGCAAATATAAATGGAAATAATAATATTTGGGGAGATATTCTAGTACTTTGTGCACAGCTAAGTTATGCTCTTTATATTGTATTATTTAAGGATTTTGTAGGTAAATACTCTGTCTTTACCATCATGAAATGGATGTTTACTTATGCTTTTATATGTGCTTTACCTTTTTCGTACAATGATTTATTGGCTGCTGGATGGACAGACTTGGGCAGCGCAGAATGGTTTTCGCTGGCGTTTATTGTCATAGGAAGTACATTCTTGAGCTATATTTTTGTTATTGTTGGACAAAAGAACTTGCGCCCTACTGTTGCTGGAATGTATAACTATGTACAACCTCTTGTGGCATGTATCGTAGCAGTATGTTGGGGAATGGATCGTTTTAACTGGATAAAAGTAATCTCGGTTATATTGATTTTTGGAGGTGTTTACTTGGTTACTATTAGTCGTACGCGCGCTGAAGTAGAAAAGCATGAAGCTTCTGTGGTAAAGTGATGAGTTCCCCTTCAGGATATTTATCCCGCAGGGGACTGTATGCATCGGGAAGTAATGAAATAAAAGCTGTTGGTTGTGTTGGTGTAGAAAGTGAGCTACAGTCAGTGACTGAGCAGATTTTACAATACTCATCAGCAGATAACGGTAGTTGTTGTTTATCGTTACCGTATCTTTTCCGTTGATGATGACAGCTACTCCTACTTGTTCCCGGGGGGATTTAGTGACTTGTCTAACCTATGATTCCAGTGTATGTTGTTGAGTTTGTAATGTAGGGAATATTAATGTACAGGGGGAAAAGATAAACGTATGTATATTGTCTAATGATTTTATAAAATAAAGATAGAATAATTTGTAGGCAACTTGAAATCTTATTCTTAAAAACTTATATCTTTGTATAATAGATTTTTGTTTATTGTATGGAATATGACTGACTATTTGCTTACAACTTCGGTTAGAGCTGAAGCATTATCTCCAGTATTCGAGGAAGCGGTACGTGTAACCTGTCGTAAGGACTATACCTCTGCTCAAGTAGAGGCATGGTTACAGTGTGCTACGCTTTCCCGCTGGGAGAAATTACTCTCAGGTGATTTACATTTCATAACAGCAGTCAGTCAGCCTTCGGGGAAGGTGGCAGGATTTACGTCGGTGAGATGTGATGGTTATATACATAGCATGTTTGTGCATCCAGCCCATCAGAGAAGAGGAGTTGCGTCTTTTCTCCTTTGTGCAGCAGAAGATTATGCTCGTTATTTTCAGGCTCCCGGTTTGTTTTCAGAAGTAAGTCTTACTGCTAAATCTTTTTTTCTGTCACAGGGATTCTCTATGGAACAGAAACAGATAGTGAGGGTGAATGGAGTAGATTTGACAAATTTCCGGATGAGAAAACCATTGATTTATCAACCGGATGAAACCGATTTTGAAGAATTATTATTGATTTGGGAAGAAGCTGTCCGTAGTACGCATCATTTTCTTTCGGAAGAAGATATACAATACTATAAGCCTTTAGTTCGTATGATTTATCTTCCAGGAGTGGATTTATATTGCATTCGTAATAGAGAAGGAAGAATAACCGCCTTTATGGGATTGAGCCGTGAACTGATTGAGATGCTTTTTGTCGCTCCTCAGGAGCAAGGAAAAGGATATGGAAGCAGGTTGATTGATTTTGCTATACGAGAAAAATGCATTGATAAGATAGATGTCAATGAACAAAACTCTGTGGCAGTTCGCTTTTATTTAAATAAAGGTTTTGAGATTATTTCACGCGATGAATTTGATGCTGCTGGTCGGCCGTTTCCGGTTTTACATTTAAAATTGAAATATGATAGAAAATGATGATAGAAAATGGAAAATCCTTCATAGTGAGTATCTTATCCGACGTCCGTGGTTGACAGCTCGGCGTGATTGTGTTCGCTTGCCAAACGGAGTGGTAAATGATGAGTATTATGTGCTGGAATATCCCGATTGGGTGAACGTTATAGCTATCACGAAAGAAGGAAAATTCTTGATGGAACGTCAGTATCGGCATGGCTTGCAGTGGACTGGTTATGAAATTTGTGCCGGAGTCTGTGAAAAAGGAGAGGAACCTTTGGATTCAGCCCAAAGAGAATTATATGAAGAAACGGGGTATGCCGGAGGTACATGGATGAATTTTATGACGCTTTCAGCTAATACCAGTACGATGAATAATCTCTGTCATTGCTTCTTGGCAGAAGGAGTTGAACCGGTTTCCGGACAGCATCTCGAACCGACCGAAGATATAAGTATACATTTGTTGTCGGTCAATGAGGTTCGGGAACTGTTAATCGGTAATAATATTCGGCAGGCACTGATGGCTGCCCCCTTGTGGAAGTTGTTTGCCGAACGTCATTTACTATGATACTTGATGACGCTGGTATGCGATACGTGGAGTGCCATTGGATACGTAGATGATTCCGCAGCGTGTAAAACCGTTTTTCTCCAACAAATGCTGCATAATTTTATTGTCTGAATGAGTATCGATACGCAGATTTGTAGTTTGTTGTATGCACCATTTGATGCAGGCCTCAAATACTCCGTGGCAACTGTTGTCGGAAGCCAGTCTGTGAATAACCCAATAAGGAGCTTCATCTAACCAATTACCTCTTTCGATATAAGGATATGTGGGGTCGGGACCTTCGATAAAGCAAAAAGTACCTACTGGAGTTTCTTGTTCATTCAAACATATATAGCAGTGTCCCGATGCTATTTCTTGAGCAATTAGTTCGCGTTGCGGGTATCCTTTTATCCATTGGTTAGCATTTCCTGTTGCTTGCATGAATTTTCGTGCAGCATCGAAAATATCCATAAGTTTATTCAAGTCGGAATTTGTGGCTTGGCGTATTTTAAGTTCCATTATGTCGAATTTGATTTTTTCGAAAAAAAGGTAAAGAACCTGTTTAAATATCCCGTTAGAAGAATATGTTAAAATGCACGGAATAATTTAAACAGGTCCTTTTAAAATCGGTTGTATTTTTATGACTTATTTAAAAATCTTATTGTATATTTGTCAGCATAATACTTAATGGGGCATTAGCTCATCTGGCTAGAGCGTTTGACTGGCAGTCAAAAGGTGGCAGGTTCGAGTCCTGTATGCTCCACTTTTTCTTGTAAAATGCAATTCTGTAAATCCTTAGAAAATTATTTTAACGTTCTTTTCTTCTATCTTTTTAATATCCTCCTCTGATATTTTATTGTCTGTAATGAGGGCTTTTATCAAAGATATGCTTCCTAAGCTGGCAAAGGATGTATTTCCTATTTTGGAAGAATCTGCAACCAAAAACACTTCATCCGAGGATCTTATCATAGCTGATTTTACTACCAAGTCACTTAAACTTGGGTATGTGAGCTGCATTTTAGAAGATATACCCGCAGTTGCTAAAAATAATTTATTTGCATGTAGATTATTGAATGGTTGTGCGGCCATTTCTCCTGTTAAAGATAATGTTGGGGCCTTGAATTCTCCACCTGTAACAATTAGGTTAATGTTGGGATTCTCTCCTAATATTAAGGCTATATTGAGCGCATTGGTGATGATGGTTAGGTCCTTGTAAGAAATCAAAAGCTTTGCTATTTCAGTTGTAGTGGAACCTGAATCTAAAATAATACAATCACCTTCGTTTATGAAGTTGACAGCTTTTTTGGCTATTTCTTTTTTTTCTTCAATGTTTTTTTGGTTTAAGAGTTGACCTGTTTTAGCAAACGAACTGACATCTTTCAAGAAAGCACCGCCATGTTCTCTTTCAATGTATCCCATTTTTTCCAATTCTTCTAAATCTTGTCTAATGGTTACATCTGTTACTTTAAATATTTTGCTGAGGTCTTGTACCTTTGCATGTCCGTCTTCTCGAATGAGATTTAATATTTTTAGTCTTCTTTGATTTAATGCCATGGTACTTTTATTATTTAGATGTTATGTTTTATTCGATATTCTTGAATACTTTTTATTGATACTATTTTTAAGTGGAATTTTTTCGCTATTTTTTCTAATTGTGGTAAGCGTGCCATTGTTCCATCTTCATTTAATATTTCTATAAGGGCTCCTCCGGGTTTTAATCCGGCGAGTCTAGTCATATCAAGTAATGCTTCTGTATGTCCATCTCTTTCTAATACGCCATTAGAAGCTCCGTAAAGGGGAAAAATATGTCCAGGTCTTGCTAATTCATCTGGTTTTATGTCACCACAGACAAGTGCATGGATGGTCTTTGCTCTATCGTAAGCTGATACACCTGTTGTACATCCATATCCTTTCAAATCGACAGACATAGTAAAAGGTGTTCCTAATAATGATGTGTTATCGGTAGCCATTGGCGCCAGTTTTAATTCCGCGCATCGTGTCTGAGGGATAGGAGCACAGAGTAATCCTCTACCATTGGTTATCATGAAATTTACTATTTCAGGAGTAATTTTTTCTCCAGCAACAATAAAATCTCCTTCATTTTCTCTGTTTTCATCATCAATTACAATAATAACTTTCCCTTGGCAGATATCTTTCAGGCCTTCTTCTACTGAATTTAGCATACTTTTTATGTGTTATAAGATTATATTATTTGCAAAGGTAATTATTTTCTCTGAAGAACTGTTTGATTTTGAGCTTTTTTAAGTGCTTGTTTTTTATTTTTTCTCTTCTTTGATATTTAATTAGTGTTAATAATATTTCGTTTATCTTCGTTTTGTTTGTTTGATTCCTTTTTTTATACTTTATTTGTAAACGAAAAAATAAACAAATAATATGGAAACGAAAGAGTTGTACTTGAAATCAGAAATTAATCGTAAAAGATTAATGGAGATTGTATTTAAAGCTAAGGCCGGGCATATTGGGGGAGATCTTTCATGTCTTAATGTGTTGACAGTGCTTTATAATGCTGTGATGAATATCAATCCATTGAATTTGAAGGATCCTGACCGTGATCGTTTTGTTATGAGTAAAGGTCATTGTGTTGAAGCGTTGTATGTTACCTTAGAAGCGAAAGGTATTATTCCTTCTGCAACCCTTGATACACTTGGAGAATATGGTTCTATTTTGTCAGGACATCCTACAATTGAAGTTCCTGGAATAGAAGTGAACACAGGTGCTTTGGGGCATGGGCTATCTATTGGCGTAGGTATGGCTCTTGCTGCTAAAATGAATCATCAGTCTTATAAAACATATGTCTTAATGGGCGATGGAGAACAAGACGAGGGTTCTATTTATGAAGCTGCTATGGCTGCGCATCAGTATAAATTAGATAATTTAGTAGCTATTATAGATAGGAATAAATTACAGATTAGTGGAACAACAGAGGAAGTTATGGCTTTGGAAAGTATATGCCAACGTTGGACTTCGTTAGGATGGGATGTCAAAGAAATGAATGGGGATGATATTGATGATATTGTAAAAAGTTTCTCTAATATTAATTTTGAGAATCATTGTCCTCATTTATTAATTTCTCATACGACAAAAGGAAAAGGCGTTTCTTATATGGAAAACGTAGTTAAGTGGCATCATGGAGTGCCTACAGAGGAAGAGTTTAATTTGGCAATTCAAGAAATTTCAGAAAGAATAGCAACTTTAGAAAAATAATATTATGATAGCTTGTAGAAAAAGTTTTACAGATACATTGTTGGAGTTGGCTCGTACGGACAAAGATATTATTGCAGTAACAACAGATGCTCGTGGTTCTGTTACGTTGGGCGACTTTGCTAAAGAGCTTCCTGAACAATTCGTAGAATGTGGTATTGCAGAACAGAATGCTGTTGGCATTTCTGCTGGTTTAGCTCATTCAGGGAAAAAAGTATTTGTTTGTGGTCCTGCTTGTTTTTATGTAGCCAGAAGTTTGGAACAAGTGAAAGTTGATTTAGCATATAGTCAAAATAATGTAAAGATATTAGGAGTCAGTGGAGGTGTTGCATATGGAGCTTTGGGAGCGACTCATCATAGTTTGCATGATATAGCTGTTATGAGAACTTTCCCGGGTATGAATGTTGTACTTCCATGCGATGCTCGACAGACTAAAAAATTAGTAAAGTTATTAGTGGATTATCCTGAACCGGTATATGTGCGTGTTGGTCGTGCAGCTGTTCCTGATGTATATACAAATGATGATTTTGAATTTGCATTAGGAAAGTCAAATGTCTTGTTAGAGGGAAATGATTTGACAATTATAGGAACCGGAGAAACTGTATATCATGCTTATCAGGCTGGGCTGAAACTACGTGATAAAGGTATTTATGCACGAGTGTTGGACATGGCTTCATTGAAACCATATGATAAAGAAGCTATTTTGAAGGCTGCTTCAGAAACTGGTAGAATTTTAACAGTAGAGGAACATAGCCAGTTTGGTGGTTTAGGAGGTATTGTTACAGAAACTCTTTCAGAACATCCTGTGCCTGTTAAAATATTGGGTATTCCTGATGAAAATGTTGTTCATGGAACTTCTGCTGAAATATTTGCCCACTATGGTTTGAATGCAGAAGGTGTTTATCGGGCAGCGTTAGAGTTTTTAAAATGAAAATGACTTTAAGTCTAATAAATATGAAAACAAAAGTTATTGCAATAGATCAAAGTACTTCGGCTACAAAGGCTATGCTTTTTAATGAGTCTTGTGAGTTATTGCACCGAGTAAATATTTCTCATCATCAGTTTTATCCCCATACAGGCTGGGTTGAGCACGATGCTGTTGAAATTTATCAAAATACACTGAAAGCTATATCTTGTGTCCTGCAACAAGATGAAGATAAAGAAGAATGTACATATTCGTTAGCTCTTACCAATCAGCGTGAAACAGTTGTTGTTTGGGATAGACATACAGGGCTACCAGTTTATAATGCAGTCGTTTGGCAGTGCATGCGTGGAGCTTCTATATGTCAGAATTTAAAAGATGAGGGATATAACGGATTAGTTCGTGAAAAAACAGGTTTGTTAATCGATCCTTATTTTTCAGCAAGCGGTGTTAAATGGATATTAGATAATGTAGATGGTGCCCGTCAGAAGGCAGAGCAAGGTGATTTGCTTATGGGGACCATTGATTCTTGGCTTATTTGGAAATTAACAGAGGGAAAAGTTCATGCTACAGATTATACAAACGCTTCTCGAACATTACTTTTCAATATACATACCTTACAATGGGATGATGAACTATTAAAACTGTTTACTATACCAGTTTCAATGATGCCTCAACCTTTGCCGTGCGATTCTGTTTTTGGTGAAACTACATTAGAGGGATTGTTTCAGAAGCCTATACAAATAGCAGGTGTTTTAGGTGATTCGCATGGAGCTTTAATGGGACAAATGTGTTTTGAACCAGGTTTTGGAAAAGCTACTTATGGTACTGGTTCTTCTGTTATGATGAATATTGGGGAAAAGGCTTTAAAAGCTCCGGAGGGATTGGTCACTTCTGTAGGTTTTGCAGCATTAGGAAAAGTATTTTATGCTTTTGAGGGGAATATACATTGTACTGGTGCAACTATAAAATGGTTAGTCGAACAAATTCATATGATTGATACGCCTGCTCAAATAGAAGAATATGCTTCATCTGTAAAAGATACTGAGGGGGTATATTTCGTTCCTGCTTTTGCTGGATTAGGAGCTCCATGGTGGAGACCAGATGTGAAGGCTGCTATTTTTGGTATGACATTAGGAACAACTAAGTCGCATTTGTTAAGGGCTGCATTAGAATCAATTGCATATCAAGTAAAAGATCTTGCAGATATGATGTCGCATAGTGCTGGTACTCCTTTAAAAGAGCTTAGAGTTGATGGGGGACCGACAAAAAATAATTTACTGATGCAATTTCAGGCTGATATACTTCAGGCTCCTATTTGTTGCTCTGATGTAGAAGAAGCATCTGCATTGGGCGCTGTTTTGATGAATGGACTGGCTCGTGGAAAATGGAATAATTTTTCAGAATTGTTGTCGTTAAGAAAAAAACAGAAGCTACGGCTTCCTCTAATGTCAAAAACGGATGTCGATTCTCTGTATGAGGGTTGGAAACATGCAGTTAAAACTTTAATAAAGAAATAATATAACAATCAATTAAACTTTAAATGATATGAAAAACAAGAAAAAACTGTGCTTTGGAGTAATTATTGGAACACGTGCTTATTTTAATTCTGCGTTAGCAAAAGATGTTCGAAAACAATTGTTGAAAACAATAGAAGAACAGGGATATGATTATGTTATCTTGCCCGAAGATGCAACGCCGACAGGCAGTAGCAGTATTGAAACTCGTGAAGATGGTATAAAATGTGCGGAATTGTTCCGTCAGAATCGTGATAAGATTGATGGCATCATTGTTTCATTACCAAATTTTGGCTTTGAAATAGGTATAATCAATGCTATCAGTATTGCAGATTTGAATGTTCCTGTTTTAGTCCAGGCATGTGATGATGAGAATGACAAGGTCGATTTGGATAGCCGTCGTGATGCTTTTTGTGGAAAAATTTCTGTTTGTAATAATTTATATCAGTATGGCATACCATTTACCGATACAACTCTGCATACATATTCTATCTATTCAGATCTATTGGCAAAAGATATAAATCGATTTGCTTCTGTATGTAGAGTGGTCAATGGACTTCGTCATGCACGTATCGGAGCGATTGGTACTCGTCCTGCTGGTTTCCAGACAGTACGTGCAAGCGAAAAAATTCTTCAGGCTACGGGAATAACAGTTGTCCCTGTTGATTTGTCTGAAATATTAGGAGCTGCCCGTAAGATAGAAGATGCAGATGCTGAGTTGATACAGAAAGTTGAAGAAATAAAGAAATATGCAAAAGTTCCTCAGCAATATAGCGAGAAACTGATGTTGCAAGCTAAGTTTGGTGTAGCTGTTGAACGTTGGATGAATGCTAATGCTATTGATGCTGTTGCAATTCAGTGTTGGGATTCATTGGAACAGAATTATGGATGTGCCGCTTGTGTTACGATGAGTATGTTAGGAGAAAAATTGATTCCTGCTGCTTGTGAGGTAGATATAGCAGGTGCTGTTTCTATGTATGCACTTACTCTTGCTTCTGGCCGTCAGTCTGCTTTGCTTGATTGGAATAATAATTTTGCCGAAGATCGTAATAAATGTGTTTGTACTCATTGTGGCAATTTCCCGAAGTCATTTATTATGAACGATATAGAGTTGGGAACTTTAGGAGTATTGGGTAGAACTTTAGGTAAAGTTCATACATTTGGAGCTGTATATGGAAAAGTAAAACAAGGTGATTTTACATTCTTCCGTATATCAACAGATGATACAAAAGGATGCATCAAGTCTTATTTGGGAGAAGGCAGTATTACAGATGATCCATATGGTATGGATGGATGTATTGCAGTAACGAAAGTAGACAATTTGCAGACATTAATGAAATACATTTGTAAGAATGGATTTGAACATCATGTTGCAATGTGTCGTGGAAATGTAAAAGATATCTTGCAAGAAGCTATTGAAAGCTATTTGGGATGGAATTTGTACGTTCATGAATAAATAATAAGATTATGATACTCGTAGAAAATTACATCTTGGCAATTCTTTGCTGCGTTGTTTGTTGTATCTGTTGGGGATCATGGGCTAACACTCAAAAAATGGTTGCAGCAAAAAACTGGAGTTTTGAATTGTTCTATTGGGATTTAACTATAGGCTTATTCCTGACAGCAACATTGGCTGCTGTTACATTGGGAAGCCTGGGAAGTGAAGGTCGAACATTTTTCGAAGATATTACGGCAATGGACTGGAATAGCATTAAGTATGCAATTTTAGGAGGTATTGTCTGGAATTTCGGTAATATCTTTTTAACGGCGGCAATTGCTGTGGCTGGTATGTCTGTTGGTTTTCCGATAGGCGGTGGACTTGCATGGATTGGAGGTATTATTTTCAATTATCTGCTTATTGCCTTTACCGGACAAGCTTATCCGGGAAATCAGCTATTGTTATGGCTTGGTGTAGCTGTTATAGTGATTGCCATTTTAATTTGTGGCAAAGCTTATGGAAAACTTTCTTCAGGAAAATCTGGAGTTACTCCTAAAAAGGGAATTCTGTTAGCGGTTATGGCAGGTATTGCAATTATGTTTTTCTATGGGCTTGTTGTAAAATCTATTGATCCGCAATATGTAACAGGTGGAACCGGTACATTATCGCCATATACGGGAGTATTTTTCTTTGCTTTAGGCGTATTGGTTAGTACCCCAGTCTTCAATTCCTTTGCAATGCGCAATCCGGTATCTGGCAATAAAGTAACAATGAAAGATTACTTTGCCGGTACTTCTCGAACTCACCTGATTGGTATTTTGGGTGGTTTAATATGGATGGGAGGAATGGTTGTCAGTTTTATGGGAGCTGGAGCTGCGAATCCTGCTATATCCTATGCATTAAGTAATGCTTCCCCTGTTGTAGCCATGATTTGGGGAGTATTTGTCTGGAAGGAGTTTAAAGGTGCCCCTAAGGGAACTAATGGCTTAATCAGTAGTATGTTTGTACTATTTATATTAGGTCTTGTATTAATAACTCTTTCTAACTGATTTATAGATTATTATTTGTTTTCAGGGTTAGTTATTAGGGGGGGAAAGGTCTTTTTCTCCTCTCCCCCCTTATTGTTTAAATCGAAAATGAAATCATTATGAATTATTATAAATATCTGATAGGAATAGGTGCTGTTTATTTTTCGTGCGGATCTTTTCCAAATGTATATGCTAACTTGCCAAGTTATGCATTGGAAGTTAGTCAACAAAATCAAAAAGGGACTTTTAAAGGGACTGTATTAGATAGTAATGGTGATCCTTTAATAGGGGCTACTGTCAAAATAAAAGGTACAAATGATGGTACAATAACAGATTTTGATGGAAATTTTGTCCTTAAATCTTCTAAGAAGAGTGTTGATCTGGAAGTTTCCTATGTCGGTTATAAAACGAAGATTATTAATGCGGTTAAAGGTAAAACTCTTAAAATCGTATTGAAGGAAGATTCGGAAGCTTTGGAAGAAGTAGTTGTTATCGGTTATGGTCGAGTTAGTAAAGAGGCCTTGACTGGTTCTGTTTCTTCTGTCAGTGGTAAGGCTATTGCTCAAGTACCTGTCGCTTCTGCTGCTGAAGCCATGGTAGGTAAACTTGCAGGTGTACAAATTACAACTGCTGATGGTTCACCTGACGCTGATATTCAAGTTCGTGTCCGTGGTGGTGGTTCTATTACTCAGGATAATTCTCCTCTTTATATAGTTGATGGGTTCCCTGTAGATAATTTAAATGATATAGCTCCTACCGATATTGAATCTATCGATGTCTTGAAAGATGCATCCTCAACTGCTGTATATGGTGCCAGAGGTGCTAATGGCGTTGTCAATATAACGACTAAACGTGCTAAAGAAGGTAAGGCCACTGTTTCTTTTAATGCCTACATGTCTCTACGTCAGGTTTCAAAGAAGTTGGATGTATTGGATCCTTATGAATTTGTATTGCTTTATTATGAGGATGCAAAACTTAGTTCTTCTGAACCTACTTCATTTTATGATAAATATGGTTATCCTGAAGAATTTCATATTTACAAAGACTATGCGGGTGATGACTGGCAAGATGAAATTATGGGAAAGACCACGGTGTCTCAGTATTATAGTGTTAACATTGGTGGTTCATCAGGCAAAACCAAATATAATTTAAGTTTGACACATAGTGATGCTCCGAGTATTCTTGAAGGAAATGGTCAACAAAAAACATTCTTAAATTTCAAATTATCTACAGAATTGTTTAAGTTTATGACCTTTGAGTATAATACTCGTTTTGTTAATACCCGTACGGAAGGAGCTGGAACTGATGCAGTAAAAGTACTTGATGCTTTGGAGTATGCACCGACTCAAGGTCTTTATGATTTCATGGAATTGCCGGAAGAGGATGAAAATTATGACCCGTCAGATGAAGATTATATTCAAAGATACGATCCTCTTCAGGAAGCTTCTCAGAACTGGAGACGTCGAGGAAGTACTTTGTTTAATACGACAGCAGCATTGAATATAAAGCTGTTCAAGGGGTTGACTTTTAGGTCTGAGTTCGGTCTTGATATGAGTAATACCAGCTATGATAAACGTTTCTATGGTCCAGAACATGGAAATGCTGAGAAATATAGTGATGGTATGCCGTATATAGAGTATACAAGAAAAAGTTCTCCTAAATATCGTGTAGCCAATACTCTTACTTATCAGTTCGATTTATTTAAGAAACATCATTTTAATACAATGATTGGTCAGGAGTTAAATCATCAGCAAACTTTGACGGACAAGGAAGCAACTCGATATTTTCCTGTTGACATTACTCCGGAAGCAGCTTTTGATAATATGACTATGGGTGAAGCTTATCTTACAGAAAGTAGTAAGACCACTCCTAATAGACTCGCTTCTTTCTTCGGCCGTATCATGTATGATTATGATAGAAGATATTATGCTACAATTACTGTACGTGCGGATGGCTCTACGAAGTTTGCTCCAGGACATCAATGGGGAGTTTTTCCTGCTGCATCTTTTGCATGGAGAATTTCAGAAGAAGAGTTCCTTAAGAACAATGATATTGTATCAAGCCTGAAACTGCGTTTTGGATCGGGTGTTGCTGGTAACAATAGAATTGGTGATGATATGTGGAAGAATACTTATCGTTTAAGTACTTCGAAGACACCGGGCTGGGGAGAGGTCATTAACTCGTATTATGGTTATGGATCATCATACTTGCCTAATCCAAGTCTGAAGTGGGAAAAGACCATTACTAATAATATTGGTATTGATTTCGGATTTTTTAATGAACGGTTATCTGGAACATTGGATTTGTATCTGAATAATACAAAAGATTTGCTGGTACCTTCAACAATACCTCAGACAACTGGTTATGAACAGCAGCAGACAAATGTTGGTCAAACTCAAAACAAAGGAATTGAATTGACACTGAATGGATTGATTGTCAATAATAAGAATTTTTCTTTAAGTGGTAATTTTAATATAGGTATTAATAAAAATAAAGTTGTAAGCCTTAATTCTGGTGAAACTAAATGGGCTAAAAAATCAGGTTGGGCTAGTACAGACCAGTTACCGAATGAAGACTATCTGGTTCTTGTCGGAGAATCGGTTGGTTTGATGTATGGATATACTAATGATGGTATTTATCAGGTGGATGATTTCGATTATAACCCTACTACTGGAGAATATACATTAAAACCAGGTGTAGTAGACTGTTCTTCTTTAGTTACAGTTATGCCGGGAGCACCTAAATTTAAAAAGATAGCACCTGCTAAGGAAGGTGAAGTTAATCCACAAATTACAACCGATGATTTAAGTATTATCGGTAGAGCAATGCCGAAATTCTCAGGTGGTTTTGGCTTGAATGCAACGTATAAAGGATTTGATGCTTCTGTCTTCTTTAACTATCAAGTAGGTAACGATGTTTACAATGGTAATAAGATGCATCTTACTTCTTGGTGGCGTAATAGTGAAACAAACCAATTGACTTTGGTTGATAGTAAACACCGTTTCCGTTACTTTGATGATGCAGGTAATGACTTGAGAAATGATCCTGAAATGTTGAAGGAGTTTAATAAAAATGCAACGATGTGGAATCCGACCACGATTGGTACAGCAATTATGATGTCTTATAATGTTGAAGATGGTTCATTCCTCCGTCTTAATACTGTGACTTTGGGATATACTTTACCTCGACATCTTACTAAAAAGGTCGGAATCAGTAATCTGAGATTCTATGTTACAGGTTATAATTTGTGGCTGTTGACACATTATACAGGATACGATCCAGAAGTCAATGTAATGAATGGACTTACTCCTGGTATAGATTGTAACTCATATCCAAGAAATAAAACATATACTTTTGGTGTTAATCTGACATTCTAAAAAATACAATTATGAAAAAATATATAATAACTTTATTGTTGCCATTCTTGTTATTTTCTTGCGAGGACTATTTAAGTATAGATTCACCTTCGAATTTTGACAATAGTTATGTATACTCTAATGAAGGAGAAATCTTTCGTGCCCTTACTGCTGTTTATAGTCCTTTGACCGAAATTTATGGAGGTAGATGGATTACAGCTTTTATTCCGAACACAGACGTTGAGTTTAATGCTGCTGATGAGGTATTAAGTGCAAAGGGAGACGATTTTGCAAGTTTTGAACCTCAATCTCTTAATACAGATTTGACAGGGGTTATGACCTCTTTTTATAAGGCTATAAATCTGGCTAATGGCGTTATTGCCGGTATCGAAGGATGTGAACTATATGCAAATGCAGATAAAACCCAGCCATCCAACTTGATGCAAATGTATGGTGAGGCAAAAACGTTACGTGCTATGGTTTATCTTGATTTAGTAAGATGCTGGGGAGATGTGCCTTTAATGTTGAAGCCCTCTTCTTCTGATGATGAAATGTTTGTGGATGTAGTTGATAGAGATTCTATTCTGACATACATGATTAATGATCTTAAATCAGTAGAACCTACTATGATGTATGCTAAAGATATTAATTATGGTGTAGAACGGGCTAATAGAGAGTTTTGTCAGGGATTGATTGCTTTGACAGCTTTGACCAGAGGTGGATGGAGCTTGCGTCCTAATAAGGAAAATCCAGCCGATCGGGGACAAATGATGCGTAGTAGTGATTGGAGGGAATACTATAAAATAGCAGAGGAATATGCTGGTAAAGTGATAAATGATGGATATCATAATCTGACTATGGGATTTGAGGAGTTCTGGAAAATGGTTTGTAATTTGGGAACCGTAACGAACGATGACTTTATTTTCGATATACCTTTATTGAAATCTTCTGGTACAGGTGAATATTGTTATTATGTAGGCGTTCCGATGGACTCTGATAATGGAACAGGTACTAATCCTTATGGAAAATCGAGTGGTAGTTATAATCTTACGACTCTGTACATGCTTTCGTTTGATGAAGATGATTTACGTAGAGATGTAACATGTGTAAACTATAGCTACGATGCTAAATTAAATCAGAAAGGCCCTACTATTGGTGATAATAACTTAGGTCGAATTAAAGATGGAAAGTATAGACGTATCTGGATGGAAACTCCATTGGGTTCTACAACGACTAAAAGTACAGGAGTAAACGCTTCATATATGCGTTATGCCGATATTCTTTTAATGTATGCAGAGGCGGCTAATGAGAATAATAACGGACCAACTCAAGGGGCAAAAGATGCTCTGAAGGAAGTCAGAAAAAGAGCTTTCCCGTCCGATAAATGGGCAGAAAAGGTTGATGCATATGTTGATGCTCTTACAACGAAAGATAAATTCTTCGAAGCTATTGTTAATGAACGGAAATGGGAGTTTGGCGGTGAAAATAAACGTCATTATGACCTTGCAAGATGGAACATTTATGGTCAGGTTTTAGTCGATTTCTATAAGAATGCAGTACAGATGGGATATAATGCAAATTTCCCCACTACACAATACTTGCAATGGAGTAATATTCCTGATAATTATTATTACAGACAAGTTGACAATCCGGAGAGACCGGGTACTTTGATGTTGGAATTTGTTGGACTGCATAAGCGGGAAAAAGAACCAACAGAAGGTAAATATACTCGTAAGGGTTTTGCTACAGGCTTTATTGTTCAGAAGACTGATGCAGCTGGCAATAAGCTTGATAAATCGGATCCAGCCAACTGGGAACCTTGTCCTACTCTAAAGAGATGCTTCAGGGGATATTTTACCGACCAGACTATAGATATGATTGATCCGGAGAAAGATCCGGTACCTTATCTGTTACCATTTGGTCAGACATTTATCTCTGCGAATCCAAAGATTAAAAATTATTATGGTTTTAAATAAATAATATAGGCCATGAAAAATAAAATTGTAAATATAATAATATGTAGTTTGGCATGTTTAATGACTTGCCTTTCTTCCTGCAAAGATGACGATACTCTTTCTGTATCAGATATGTTCAAACCTAAATTGGTAAGTGGGTATCCTGAAGTCGTCGACTTGAACCAAGTTAAATTGATATGGTATAAGGTTAATAATGCCGTTTCTTATACTATCCAAATAAGTTTTGATGAGTTTTTTCAGGAAATTTATCACGAAGAAACCGTTACAGGCCTTTCGTATTTGACTCCGGAACTTCCGTATGCTTCTAATGTATATATTAGAATGCGGACCAATGCTCAGAATGAAGCTAATAATTCTATCTGGTATGAATTTTCTGTTGAAACAGATGAAAGAGATATTCCCCCTGTTTTGAACGAGATAGACGGAACACTTGTCAGAGAAGATAATGTGACTATTACATGGGTCGTTGATCCTGAAAATTTCCCTGTTGATAGCATTAGTGTGGAAAAGCAGGATGAAATAAATGGTAATGAGGTTGTACAACAAATAATGTTGACTGAAGAGGAAAGTTTACAAGGATCTTATGTAATAACAGATCTGGAAAAGGCTACGACTTATAAAGTCACGTTGTGTAATAGTAAAGTCGAGTCATTGTTTGATAGACCATATAATTCGGTTACTTTTAAAACTGCAGGTGCCGAAGAAGGAGATATAACTATAACAAGTGGCCAGGATTTATCTGCTATTCTTAAGGCTAACGAAAGTGATGCAATGATATTTGATGGTCAGCGCTATTATATTCAAGATGAAGGTACATATAATCTGGCTGGTTATGAATTTACAAAAGGCTTTGAACTAACTGCTGCTCCGGGTAAGAATATTGTAGTAAATATAACTAATCCGTTCACACCTGTAGAAGTTGTAGATGGGGCTGCCGGTAAGATTACTTTTAATAATCTTCAGTTAACGGGTGAAACTTTACTTGTTGATAATGCGAAAGAAGATGGTCTGAACTATACTTGGAAAGGACTTGAAGTTAATGGATGTACACTTTCTGCACTGCCAGGATTGGTTCGATTGAATACATCCGAGGGTAACTTAAAGAGAATTATGAATATTCTTGTTTCCAACTGTGTTCTTAATGAAATGGGAAGTGGTAAACTTATATCAGTTGAAAACCATCCTAATAAGGACAAGGTTGTGGCTGCGGTTGATGCTTTGTCCATTACACAGTCTACTATAAGCAATTCTCCTAATTTCTTAATTTTGGGATTCCCCGATAATTATGGATATAGTGGAAGTACCATTATGCTCGTTATGCAGAATGTAACAATATTTGAATCTTGTACAAGTGCCCGTATGATTGCCATGAACCGGTTGACGGATGAATCACAAGTGTTCATTAATCATTGTTTATTCAGTAATGTTAAGAATAATAATGGTGGTAATATGTTCTATGAAACTTGTTTGGCAGGTAGTGCTACAAAGACCTTTGAAGAGAACTATAGAACAACAGAGCTTCCGGAAACGGGTAGAGGTGGAAATGTTGCAACTGTTGATCTTGGATTGACACAGGAAGAGTTATTTATGAATCCAGCAACAGGTGATCTGACAATAAAAGATAAAACTTCAGTTGTTTATGTAAACGAAATCGGAGATTCTCGTTGGCTGAAATAAATTAGAAAAATCTCCTATTGAAAAGTATGTATACCAGAAATTCAATAGGAGATGATCTGCTTAATTTATATTGTTCTTGTCAGTAACGGGAATATTTGTAACTTGGAGTCTGATTTTAAATTGAAAGTTATGATGCGAAAAATTAAACTTGTAATGGCTCTTGGCATATTATTGTTGGGAGTTGGTATGGCCTCGGCCAGTGAGAAACATAGAATTATTGTTTTGACTGATATTGAAAATGAGCCTGACGATGCTATGTCATTGGTACGTTTCCTGACATATTCCAACCAATGGGATGTTGAAGGGCTGATTGCAACTACTTCAGTACATCAAAAAAGGAAGTTGGCTACATGGAGAATTAAGGAAATAGTGGAAGCTTATGGAAAAGTTCAGCCAAATTTGTTAAAGCATGAACCTGGTTATCCTACAGCCCAATATTTAAACTCTGTTATAAAGGAAGGACGTGCTGATTACGGGATGCATGCAGTAGGAAAGGGGATGGACTCAGAAGGTTCAGACTGGATTATAAAGACTGTAGACAGTAAAGATTCTCGTCCAGTATGGGTCTTGGTATGGGGTGGTCCAAATTGTTTAGCTCAGGCTTTATGGAAGGTCAAAGAAACTCGTTCCGCTCAGGAAGTAGAGAAATTTGTAAAGAAACTGCGTGTATATGCTATTTCTGATCAAGATGACAGTGGCCCGTGGATCCGAAAAACATTTAAAGATTTATTTTATATCGTAAGTCCGGGATATCATAAATTTGGAGGTTATCATTATGCAACATGGAGCGGTATCAGTGGTGATAAATTTCATGGGCGTTTTGCCGGAGCTGATTTTACGATTGTCGATAATCCGTGGCTGGATAAAAATATTCGTTGTAAAGGACCTTTGGGCGAACAATATCCTTTTATGAAGTTCCTGATGGAAGGAGATACTCCAACATTCTTATATTTGATAGACAATGGTTTGGGTAATTCTGAAAAACCTAACTGGGGAAGTTGGGGCGGACGTTATGAGTTCTATCAGCCCAGAACCGAACGTTGGTTTATTGAACCTGAAACTCGTCCTTTGTGGACTGATGCACAAGATGAAGCTATGGGAATAGATGGCTCATGGCATACAGGCAACAAAGTTACGATCTGGCGTTGGCGTCAAGCTTTTCAGAATGATTTTGCTGCCAGAATGGACTGGACGATAAAAGATTATAAGAATGCTAATCACCCGCCAGTTGTAAAATTAGCTTGTGAGAAGGAAATTACGGCTAAAGTGGGTGACCGAATTGATTTAAGTGTAGAAGGTAGTTCTGACCCTGATGGTAATCAGTTGTCTTATAAATGGTTTTATTATCCGGAGGTTGGTACATTTAATTTTTCTTCAGCTCGTTCAGGCAATCCTTTGAAAATAGAAGATGCTGATAAGGCAAAAGCTTGGTTTATTGTTCCAAAAACAGAACGTAAGGGTACAATGCATATTATTGTAGCAGTAACAGATAGTGGACAACCTGCTTTAACACGTTATGAGAGAGTTATTGTTAATGTTATAAAATAGTTGAAGTTCATTGTTATATGAAAAAGTTTAGATTTTTATTATATGCCATTGTGGGTTTAAATTTTGTTGGGCTTAATGCTCAACAAAATTTAAGTAGTTTGTCTTGGAGCAAAGTAGCCAATTCTATGCCGGCTGAATGGTATGCAACAGATCAGGCTGTTCAGATAGCAGATACAGTAGTGGCTTATCAGACAGCAATTGGAGGCTGGACTAAGAATACAGGATTTCATAAAAAAATAAATCAGGAAGAAATGGCTAAAGTTCGTAAGTCTGGCATTGGGGCAACATTTGATAATGGGGCTACAGTGACGGAAATGCGTTATTTGGCAAAAGTTTATCAATCTCACAAAGATGCTAAGTATAAGGAAGCTTTTTTGAAAGCCTTTAATTACATTTTGGAAGCACAATACGATAATGGAGGATGGCCACAATTTTATCCGGTAAGACCAAGTAAATCTGTTTCTTATTCAGCTTGTATTACATTTAATGACAATGCTTATGTGAATGTTATGTACTTGTTGAAAGATATTTATGAAGGTAATTCTTGTTTCGCTGCGTTGGATTTGGATGACAACGTTAAGAAACAAGCTCGTGACGCATTCGATAAAGGTGTGAAATGCATTTTGGATACACAGATTATAGTAGATGGCAAGAGGACTGTATGGTGTGCTCAACACGACCAGAATACATTAAAACCGGCAAAAGCAAGAGCTTATGAGTTACCTTCGTTCAGTGGTGCCGAGTCGGTGAATATAACCTTACTTCTTATGTCAATAGAAAATCCTACATCCGATATCGTAGCTGCTGTGAAAGGGGCTGTAGAGTGGTTTGAGACTCATAAAATAGCGGATATGAAATATGAGCGTTATCGTGACGAAAAAGGTGAAAAAAATGCTCGGCTAATTCCTGCTAAAGGAATGTCTGTGTGGGCACGCTTTTATGATCTTGATACAGGAAAGCCATTTTTCTGCGACAGGGATGGTGTAAAAAGAAGTTCTATCGACGATTTAGGTAAAGAACGTCGTGGAGGTTATTCATGGTATACATCTTCACCTGAAAAAGTATTGAAAAACTATCCGAAATGGATAGAGAAAAATAATTTGTAAAAAGAGTTTGTTATATTTTTAATACTTCAACTTTAATCCGATGAAAAAATCTTATTTCTTTTGCTTGTCTTTTTTTATGATTTCCTTGTTTGCCTATGCGCAGCGGGAAAACTCCCAGAAGTTTCGTATTTTAGTTAGTACAGATATTGGTGGAACGGATCCGGATGATAATCAATCGATGGCTCATTTGTTAATGTATAGTGATTGCTTTGATATTGAAGGATTAGTTTCTTCTCCTTCGTTTGGGAAGGGCTCCAAAGAAGAGATACTGCGGATGATTGATTTGTATGAGAAGGATTTTGAAAAGCTGAGAGAGAATAATCAGGATTTAATGAAACCTGCAGAACTACGCAAATTGTGTAAACAGGGCAGACGGGGATTGGCTTCTTATAAAGGATATAGCCAGCCTACCGAAGGTTCTGAATGGATTATAAAGTGTGCGCGTCGTAAGAGTGATCGTCCTCTTTATGTCTTAGTTTGGGGAACGCTGGAAGATGTTGCTCAGGCATTGCATGATGCTCCGGATATTCAATCAAAAATTCGTGTATATTGGATTGGAGGTCCAAATAAAAAATGGGGGGTAAATAGTTATGCATACGTTGTAGAAAATTTTCCTGACTTGTGGATGATTGAAAACAATGCTTCTTATCGTGGACTCATCAGTAATAAGAAAATAAATGATGAATTTAACAATGGGTATTATAATAAATATATAAAGGGAGCCGGATATTTGGGGGCCGATTTTATAAACTATTATGGAGGTCTTGTAAAAATGGGAGATACCCCGTCATTGCTTTATATGATGAATGGTGATCCGGCCGATCCTTATAAAGAAAGCTGGGGAGGTTCTTTTGAGAAGATGACTGAAAGTCCGCGTACAATTTTTACTTCTAATCCGACAATTAAGGATACTGTCGCTGTGTATTCGGTGCTGGAATTTCATTTTAATGGACCTGTACAAGAGGAAAAATACATAGGAAGAAAGTTCTTTACTTTCCGTATTGATCGCCAAGATTGGGATGGCGTGTATTTAGGTGATGGAATATATGGAGTTCGATATGCTCCTAAAGCTCCGGCTGTATTGAAGTATGAAGTTATTTCTGAAGTAAAAGAGTTGAATGGTCAGAAGGGAGTATTTGTCGTTGGAAAAGTATGGCCGGGAAATAAGACAATAAATGGCTATAAATTAGGTCAGAACTGGTATACAGACAAACTTGCTCCAGAACTTTTTGAAGGTGTATGGCAGGGTAGTAAAACTGTTTCAAAATGGAGAGAAAAAGTATTGACAGACTGGGCTGTTCGGTGGGGATGGCTTAAATAAGTACAGCATATTAATCTTAACATCTTAAAAACATGAACACATTAAATTCGGCAAGCTCGGTAATTATAGGTATTGCTGGCACTTTATTCTTATCGAGTTATGATGACAACAAAACAGGGCAAATAATAGCAGAAGAAACGAACCGACCTCGTGTTATTGTAACAACTGATGGAGAAATAGATGATGAATGTTCTTTGGTACGTTTTCTCTTATATGCTAATGAGTGGGATATCGAGGGGATTATTACTTCTAGTTCACAATACCACTGGCATGGTCATAAATGGGCTGGTGATGACTGGATGGAACCAACCTTAAAAGCATATGAAGAGGTTTATCCAAATTTGGCAAAACACGATCCAAATTATCCTACACCTGAATATTTGCGCAAGCATTGTTTCTTGGGAAATGTAGAGCAGGAAGGTGAAATGGATTCTGTAACGGCTGGTTCCCAGCAAATAGTGAAAGTACTGTTGGATGAAACTGATAAACGTCCGATATGGATTCAGGCATGGGGAGGTACTAATACAATCGCGCGGGCACTGAAAACTATAGAAGAAGATTATCCGGAAAAAATGAAAACTGTTGCCGATAAAATGCGTTTTTTCTTTATTTGGGAGCAGGATTCTACTTATCAGGCTTATATTCGTCCTCATTGGAGTAAGTACAATATCAAAACTATTATTTCTGATCAGTTTGAAGCTATAGCTTATCGTTGGAAAATGGTTCAACCCGAAGATATGCAGAAATATTATGAAGGAAGTTGGATGAAAGAAAATATCTTACAGGGACATGGAGCATTATGCAGTTCTTATAAAGCACACGAAAATGGTGATTTTCGGTCGGAAGGTGATTCTCCTGCCTTTTTACATACAATAAATGTTGGATTGCGCAACCTGGAGAATCCTTCGTGGGGCGGTTGGGGTGGTCGTTATGTAAAGGTGAAAGAGAATACTTATCTTGACCCTGTGCCGGTAGAAGGATATCAGTATCCTGAGGGACGTTGGTACGGTGAGAATGGTTGGGGACGTTGTAGTTTACGTTCGGGAAGTACGGCAACTGAAGAGGAACGCCGTATTTATTTCAAGCCGATGTGGCGTTGGAGTGCGGCAATGCAGAATGACTTTGCGGCGCGTGCTGACTGGTGTGTGAAATCTTATGAAGAGGCTAATCATGCTCCAGTAGCAGTTTTGGCTCAGGCAGCCGACTTGCAGGCTCGTGCAGGAGATACCGTGAAATTGAGTGCTGAAGGAACAAAAGATCCGGATAAAGATAATCTTACATATTCGTGGTGGCAGTATATAGAAGCTGGAACATATAGTGGTAATGTCAAGATTGAAGGAATGCAAGGTGTCCATGCTTCTGTTATAGTTCCTGAAGATGCAAAACCTGGTAATACGATTCATGTAATTTGTGAAGTGACCGATGATGGGGTCCCACAATTAACCCGTTATCAGCGTGTTGTAATTCAGGTCGTTAAATAGCATTTTGTTAAATTTTATTTTTACTTAAAGCAGATTATATTATGAAAAAACAGATGATATTAGCAGGGCTTTTGATATGTTCATTAGCCTCTGGTTCAATGTATGCACAAGAGCAGCTTATAGCTTTCCCTACAGCCGAAGGATATGGTAAATATACTGTCGGAGGTCGTGGAGGTGAAGTTTACGAAGTAACGAATTTAAATGATTCTGGTAAAGGGAGTCTTCGTGCTGCTATTGATGCAAAGGGTCCGCGAACTGTTGTTTTTAGAGTATCTGGTACCATCGATTTAAAAAGTCCTTTAAAGATTCGTAATCCTTATATTACGATAGCTGGACAAACGGCCCCTGGTGACGGTATCTGTATAAAGCGATATCCATTGAATATCTCTACGGATGAAGTTATAATACGCTATATTCGAGTTCGTTTAGGTGATGAATCTAAGAGAGCGGACGATGCTGTCAGTGCACGTTATCATAAGAATATTATTCTTGACCACGTTTCTGCAAGTTGGAGTATTGATGAAGTAATGTCTATTTATCATTGTGAAAATGTTACCATTCAATGGTGTATGATTACAGAGAGCTTGTTCCAGTCTAATCATAACAAAGGTAATCATGGCTTTGGAGGCATTTGGGGATCAAATTACAGTACCTATCATCATAATTTAATAGCTCATCATTCGAGTCGCAATCCGCGTTGGGCATCTGGAAGCGGGTTGAATGATTATCGTAATAATGTGTTATATAATTGGGGATATAATAGTAGTTACGGAGGAGAAAAACAACAAAAAGGAAATCCGAAGTTCAATTCGATAACTGTAAATTTTGTTGATAATTATTATAAGCCGGGACCGGCTACGAAACCGGGGAATGTTTCCTATCGTATATTGAATCCCAGTCATACTAATGGAACCAATTATGGAAAATGGTATGTGGCTGGCAATGTTGTTGAAGGTTATCCTGAGGTTAGTGCCGATAACTGGAACGGTGGGGTGCAAATAGCCGGTGACAAACATATTTTGTCGGCAATGAAAATGAATGCCCCTTGGAACGCGATGAAAATAAATGAGCAGACTCCACAAGAGGCTTACCACGCCGTACTGGATGGCGCTGGTTGCGTACGACCTGTACGCGATGCTGTCGATTGTCGTATCATTGAAGAGGTTCGTAAGGGAACTGCAACTTACGAAGGAAAGGCTTATAAAGCGAAAAGCAAGGTAGCCGACAAATCAAAAGTGTGTGGTATTATTGACTCACAGGAGGATGTTGGCGGATGGCCGGAGCTGAAAAGTTTGCCTGCTCCAACAGATTCGGATCATGATGGTATGCCTGATGAATGGGAAAAGGAAAACGGGTTGAATCCGAACGATGCAGCCGACCGTAATCAAAAGACTCCGGATGGATATACTTCCCTGGAAATGTATCTAAATAGTTTGTGCTTATGATAAAAAGATTTTTACTGTTACTATGTAGTATATGTTGTCTATGCTCGGTATGTTTGGGAGAAACCGATACGAGGACAAGAGTCATTGTAACTTCCGATGGCGAAATAGATGATGAATGTTCCATGGTCCGGTTTCTGTTATATGCGAACGAATGGGATATCGAAGGTATTATCACTACAAGTTCTCAGTATCATTGGCAGGGACATAAGTGGGCGGGAGATAATTGGATAAATCCTTATTTGGATGCTTACGAAAAGGTTTATCCCAATTTGATAAAGCATGATAAGGATTATCCGACACCCGATTATCTGCGAAAATGTTGTGTACTGGGAAATGTCAAGGCCGAAGGTGAAATGAATGAGGTGACAGAAGGTTCCGAACTCATTGTAAAAGTATTGTTGGATGAAACAGATTCACGTCCTGTATGGATTCAGGCATGGGGTGGAACCAACACTATTGCGCGTGCTCTGAAAACTATAGAAGAAAAGTATCCCGAAAAGATGGAATATGTGGCAAATAAGATTCGGTTGTTTCTTATTTGGGAACAAGATAATACCTATCAGTCTTATATCCGTAAAAATTGGGGGAAGTATAATATTTTGACAATTATTTCCGATCAGTTTATTACGTATTTTTATCATTGGAAGAAGTTTTTGCCGGCAGAATCACAGAAATATTTGGTAGGATCGTGGATGAATCCAAATATTAAAAATGGACATGGAGACTTGTGTGCTTTGTATAAAAGTCATGAAAATGGTGATTTTCGTTCCGAGGGTGATTCTCCAGCGTACTTTCATGTGATACCTACCGGGCTGCGTAACGAAGAGCATCCGGACTGGGGAGGATGGGGTGGCCGCTATGTGAAGGTAAGAGAGAATACATGGTTAGACCCTGTTGAAGAAGAAGGGTATGAATACCCCGAAGGACGCTGGTATACCAGCAATGCATGGGGGCGAACACGCTTGAAAAAGGAAATTCCTAATGATATAGTCTTGTTGAAGTATTTGAAGCCTACGTGGCGTTGGATTGCTACTTTGCAAAATGATTTTGCAGCGCGTGCCGACTGGTGTGTGAAATCTTATGAAGAGGCCAATCATGCTCCGGTTGTTATGTTGGCGCATGAAGCTGATATGCAGGTTGAGGCAGGCAGCAGAATATGTTTAAGTGCTGAGGGAACGAAAGATCCTGACGGTGATAAGCTGACTTATAGATGGTGGCAGTATCAGGAAGCTGGTACGTACGGAAGATGTCTTGACTTGCAAGATGTAAATAATCAACGCCTCTGGCTGCAGATTCCATCTGATATTCAAAAAGGAGAAACCATTCATGTCATATGTGAGGTTTCGGATGATGGAACTCCATCGTTGACTCGTTATCAGCGGGTTGTGATTACTATAAAATAAAATTGTAGGATTGAATTATCATTGAATTTTATGATTGTAAGAATAAATAAGTATATGATTGCTGCCTTGGCTTTGGTGTTATTGGGGCTTTTTTCGGGGATTGGCAATGTTGTTGCGCAGGATAAAATGTACGTGCGCATGGCGGATTCCGAGATGAAGCGTTTTCCAGAAGCCTGGCAAATAGACTGGGCAAAACGTCCTGCTTTCGGATATTGTCAAGGAGTTGTGACACTTGCTATGCTGAAAGTGTGGAAACAGACTAAAAATGAAAAATATTATAAGTATGTAGAAGAGTATGCCGATAAAATGGTAAAAGAAGATGGCACTATCTTGAACTACGATTATGTGAATGGCAGGCGTAATATAGATATGATTAATGCCGGAAAAATATTATTCGATGTGTATGAACAGACAGGAAATCCAAAATATAAGAAGGCAATGGATTTGCTTTACAATGCGATGATGGATCATCCTCGAAATTCGTTGGGTGGCTTCTGGCATAAAGAGGTGTATCCGTGGCAGATGTGGCTCGACGGACTTTATATGGCTTCTCCTTATTTGGCACAATATGCTCAGGTTAACA
>HF993187.1:13768-14536 GCA_000436795.1 Bacteroides sp. CAG:1076 | reverse complement strand
TTATAAATTAATTTAAATCAAAGTGTTGCGGAATTAAGGTTTTGTACAAATCTTTTTTGTTTTTGTACAAAAAATAAAAAAACGTCGAGACGTTTTTAGGGAAAGGCCGGCATACTTCAACAGGGATGTCTGCATATATCCGATGAGGGCTCGTCGTGCATAAATTTTCATTTAAGTGTACTAATTTCCATTTCTTCCCTTATAACGAATCCTTATCTTTGTTCCAACGAATCTAATTCAGGTATTTTGGTATGAAAAAACACATTCTTCGTCGTGTTATAATGGCTTTGGGCATCTGTTCGGCCTTGAATATACAGGCGCAAGCCCCTCATCCCGAACGAATTTATCTGTCGGGTACAGGCATCGATGATACTCGTACATGGCAATTTTTCTGCTCCAAAGGTCTAAATTCCGGTGAATGGAAACCCATCGAAGTTCCTTGTTGCTGGGAATTGCAGGGCTTTGGTGAATATACTTATGGGCGCTATTATATGGTGAAAGGTACAAAACCCAGCGATGAAACCGGTATATACCGTTATAGTTTTCAAGCTCCCAAGTGCAGGAAAAACGACCGCGTCAGGTTATTTTTCGACGGAGTCATGACCGATGCAGAGGTGCTGGTCAATGGAAAACCTGCGGGAAATATTCATCAAGGTGCCTTTTACCGTTTCTCTTACGACATTACTTCGCTGTTGAATTCTGAAGGAGAAAATCTGCTTGAAGTGAAAGTAGCCAAACAGTCGGCTAATAAATCGGTGAATGCGGCAG
>HF993187.1:0-13713 GCA_000436795.1 Bacteroides sp. CAG:1076 | reverse complement strand
GCTGACTGGTGGTTGTTCGGGGGAATCTACCGTCCGGTATGGCTGGAGGTTGTTCCTGAAGTTTCGATGGAACATTTTGTGATTGATGCCCGTGCCGACGGACATTTCCGTGCTTCGGTGCGCACGAGCGGTAATCCGGAAGGTTATTCTTTGTCTATCTCGGTACGCGGGTTGAAAGATGGCAAGCTCCTGAAAACCGACGAAGGGAAGGAAGAAATGACATGTCGGATAAGTTGTGCTGGAAAAGAAACGAACATCGAAGGCAGGTGGCATGATGTGAAGGTATGGAATACGGAGTCGCCCGAACTTTATCGGGTGCGTTTGGCGTTGAAAGACCGCGAGGGAAAAACTGTTCAGGTTCGTGAGGAGCGGACAGGTTTCCGGACCATCGAATTTTTTCCGCAAGACGGACTTTATCTGAACGGAACACGGCTGGTGCTGAAAGGTATCAACCGCCACTCTTTTTCGGTAGACGGCGGGCGGACAACGAGTGCTGCAATGAGCCGGCAGGACGCTTTACTCATCAAGGAAATGAATATGAATGCTGTACGTTCCCATTATCCGCCCGATGAACATTTTCTTGATATGTGCGACTCTCTCGGCTTGGTTTATATTGATGAACTTGCCGGGTGGCATGGGTGTTATGATACGGAAACCGGTGCACGGCTGGTAAGGGAAATGGTGGAACGTGATGTAAATCATCCGTCGGTCATCTTGTGGAGTAATGGAAATGAAGGCGGATGGAATACGGCGAACGATGTTCTTTTTACTGATTACGATAAGTATCAGCAACGTCATGTCATTCATCCGTGGGCCGATTTCGACGGGCTTGATACGCATCATTATCCGGCTTATCTTACGGGAGTAGCACGATTTACCAATGGCTATAAAGTCTTTATGCCTACAGAGTTTATGCATGCAATGTACGATCAGGGCGGAGGAGCCGGACTGCGTGATTTCTGGGACCGGTGGATGACCAATCCTATGTTTGCCGGAGGCTTTATCTGGGCATTTTGTGATGAGGCTCCCAAGCGTTCCGACCGGGAAGGAATGCTCGATTCCGACGGTTCGAATGCTCCCGATGGGGTAGTTGGTCCGAGAAGGGAAAAAGAAGGGAGTTTTTATGCCATCAGGTCGCAATGGTCGCCTGTTCAGATAAAGCCTTTGCTTATTACGGATCATTTCGACGGAAGTTTCTTCGTTACAAACGAATATGCTTATACCAATCTGAAAGATTGTCGAATAACTTATGAAGTACTTGCATGCAATACTCCCATGCAGGGGGCACACTCTCGCGTGCTTGCCGGCGGAGAGGTCGTACTTCCTTCTATTGCTCCCGGGGAAACGGGAAAGGCACATTTTTCTTTGCCTGCTTCTTTTCGTGAGGGAGATATACTGAAGTTGGAAGCATTCGATAAGGAAAAGCGCAGTATCTGTGAATGGACTTATCCTATCCGTCTGGCAAATCAATATTTCAATCGCCATTTATCTCATACTTGCCGGGAGGCATCTTCCGGTGCGGTATCAGCCTGTAATGATGGCAAGCAGATAATCCTGAAAAGTGATAAGGTCAGTATTGCCTTCGATGCCGGTACGGGAATGATTGCCCGTATACTTTCAGATGAAAGAGAAGTACCCTTTACCGATGGTCCGGTGGCAGTAGGCATGAAAATGATTTATCAGCCTGCCAAGAGCTATGTACGTCAGGATTCAGACGGGGCTGTGTTTTGTGCTCATTATAAGGGTGGAGCCGATTCGATAGTGTGGCGACTGACTCCTCAGGGGCTGCTCTATATGGATGCTGTACTGCTGAACCGTGCTTCGGGCGGGGGTGGTCTGGACGATGCTTTTATGGATGAGGAAGTTTATAATCTTGGAATTACATTTTCTTATCCGGAGCAAAGTTGCAAGGGTATGAAATGGATGGGAAGAGGACCTTATCGTGTCTGGAAAAATCGTATTGCGGGTACCAATTATAATATCTGGCATAAGGAATACAATAATACCATAACCGGGGAAAGCTATGACAATCTTGTATATCCCGAATTTAAAGGTTATCATGCTAATGTGTACTGGGCTACTTTAGAAAGTGATGAGGTTTCTTTCACAGTCTACTCGCGTACAGATGGAATATTTTGCCGTATCTTCACACCTGCGGAGCCAAAGGGTAGTGCCAAAAAGACAATGCCCGATTTTCCTGAAGGAGATATTTCTTTTTTGCTCGATATACCAGCCATCTGCTCGTTTAAGCCTATCGAACAACAGGGGCCCAATAGTCAGCCTGGCAATATCCGTATAAAGAAAGGCGACGAGGGGTTGCGCTTGAACTTGATGTTTGATTTCAGAAAAACCTTCTGAGTTTATCTTGTTGCAGTTATAAAACTATACCTTTTTAACGAGATAAGTTAATAATAATGTGTACCTTTGCGGGCTGAAATCAGAACATGCATATGCAACAAGACAATAAACCTATTATTGAAGTAAGAAACGTGTCGAAATTCTTTGGTGAAAAGACGGCACTCGACCATATTAACTTATCTATCCGCAAAGGTGAGTTCGTGACAATTCTTGGTCCTTCGGGATGTGGAAAAACCACTTTGCTGCGACTCATTGCCGGGTTTCAGACTGCCTCGGAAGGGGAGTTGTACATCGACGGAACAGAAATCACGCAGACTCCTCCTCATCGTCGTCCGGTGAATACGGTGTTTCAGAAATATGCGCTGTTTCCTCACCTGAATGTATATGATAACATTGCTTTCGGACTGAAGCTGAAAAAAATGCCGAAGGCTGAAATGGAGAAAAAGGTGAAGGCGGCACTGAAGATGGTAGGCATGACCGACTATGAATACCGTGACGTAAACTCGTTGTCGGGCGGACAGCAACAGCGTGTAGCCATTGCCCGTGCCATTGTGAACGAGCCGGAAGTGTTGTTGCTCGACGAACCTCTTGCCGCTCTCGACCTGAAAATGCGTAAGGACATGCAGATGGAGTTGAAGGAAATGCACCGCCGTCTGGGGATTACCTTTGTTTATGTTACTCACGATCAGGAGGAGGCTTTGACGCTGAGCGATACCATTGTGGTCATGAGCGAAGGAAAGATTCAGCAAATCGGTACGCCGACCGATATCTACAATGAGCCCATCAATTCGTTTGTTGCTGATTTTATCGGTGAAAGCAATATCTTGAACGGTACGATGGTGCGCGACTGTCTGGTACGTTTCTGCGGACGCGAGTTTGAATGTGTGGATAAGGGATTTGGCGAAAATGCTCCTGTCGACGTGGTAATCCGTCCGGAGGACTTGTATATTTTCCCTGTCTCCGATGCGGCACAGCTTCGCGGTGTGGTGCAGTCGTGCATCTTCAAGGGCGTACATTACGAGATGGCAGTGGCTGTAGGCGATTATGAATTTCTGGTACAAGACTATCATGCCTTCGAAGCAGGCTCGGAAGTTGGTCTGCTTATCAAGCCGATGGACATACATATCATGCAGAAAGAACGGATATGCAATACGTTTGAGGCATCGATGGTGGACGAAACACATGTGGAATTCCTCGGTTGTGAGTTCGAATGTCCGCGGGTGGATATGAGCAACTCGTCATGCGACTGGAAGCACGTGAAGGTGGAAGTCGATTTCGACAAGGTGATTTTGCAGGACAATGAAGAAGACGGAATGCTTACCGGCGAGGTGAAGTTCATTCTTTACAAGGGAAACCATTACCATCTCACGGTTTTGTCCGACTGGGACGAAAATGTTTTTGTCGATACCAACGATGTTTGGGATGACGGCGACCGCGTGGGTATCACCATCCCTGCTGAGGCTATTCGTGTAATTTGTTAATATAAGGATAATGAAGAAATTGCAACATTTTTTCTCTTCACGTAAGAGTTGGGTTTTGCCTTATCTCATTTTTTCGGTCATATTCGTAATTATTCCGCTGTTGCTGATTGTAGTATATGCGTTTACCGATGATATGGGACATCTTACATTGGCCAATTTCAGTAAGTTTTTTGCTCATTCCGAATCGGTCAATACCTTTGTTTATTCTATTGGCATTGCTATTCTCACCACGTTGGGATGTATCTTGCTGGGATATCCGGTGGCATGGATTCTGAACAACTGCAAGAATCTGAGTTATTCACGCACGCTGATCATGCTGTTCATCCTTCCGATGTGGGTAAACATCCTGGTGCGTACGCTCGCTACGGTCGCCTTGTTCGACTTTTGCCGGCTGCCGCTGGGCGAAGGAGCTCTCATTTTCGGCATGATATACAATTTTATTCCCTTTATGATTTATCCTATTTACAATACGTTGCAGAAAATGGACAGAAGTTACATCGAGGCGGCACAGGATTTGGGAGCCAATTCTTTCCAAGTATTCTGGAAAGTGATTTTTCCTTTGTCCATGCCGGGGGTAGTAAGTGGTATTATGATGGTATTCATGCCTACCATTTCGACCTTTGCCATTGCCGAACTGTTGACTATGAACAATATCAAACTTTTCGGAACAACCATACAGGAGAATATAAACAACAGCTTGTGGAACTACGGAGCGGCGCTTTCACTCATTATGTTGTTCCTGATTGCTGCAACATCCTTGTTCACTCCCGAGAATAAGGACGAGTCGGAGAGAGGAGGAGGCGTATGGTAAGAAGAATCATCGAGCAGATATATCTGTGGGTATTGCTGATATTGCTTTACGCACCTATCCTGATTATTGTCGTTTATTCGTTTACCGAGGCGAAAGTGCTGGGCAACTGGACTGGCTTTTCATTCAAGCTTTATGAGTCGTTGATGAATACCGGTGCACATCATTCGCTGATGAATGCGTGTATCAATACCATTGCCATAGCTTTGATTGCCGCTACTGTTTCCACGTTGTTGGGAAGCATTGCGGCCATTGGTATATTCAATTTGCGAACCCGTAGCCGGAAGGCCATGGGGTTCATCAATACGATTCCTATCCTGAACGGTGATATCATAACCGGTATTTCCTTGTTCCTGCTTTTTGTTTCGCTGGGCATTACACAGGGATTTACTACCGTTGTGCTGGCTCATATTACGTTCTGTACGCCATACGTGGTGCTGAGTGTACTTCCTCGCTTGAAACAAATGAACCCAAACCTGTATGAAGCGGCACTCGACTTGGGGGCTACACCGATGCAGGCGCTCTGGAAAGTGATTATTCCCGAGATACGTCCGGGTATGATCAGCGGTTTTCTGCTGGCACTGACTATCTCGTTCGACGATTTTGCCGTAACCGTATTTACTATCGGTAATCAGGGACTGGAAACACTTTCTACTTATATCTATGCCGATGCACGTAAAGGGGGACTTACTCCGGAGCTTCGTCCGCTGTCTGCACTGACGTTTGTCGTTATATTGATATTGCTGATTATTATTAACCGTAGAGCTGGAAAGGCTCAGAAGAAATAAGGCTTTGCAGGAATAAAGCCATGTGTCGAAACGTAGAATGAAAAGATTATATCAAGTTATTGTGTGCCTGTGGACTTGTCTTGCCATGGCAGGCTGCTATAATGCTGACGAGTCGCGTCAGAATATACTGAAAGTGTATAACTGGGCCGACTATATTGGGGAAGGTGTGCTGGAGGATTTCCAGAAATATTACAAGGAGCAGACCGGAGAAGATATACGTATCGTGTATCAGACCTTCGATATCAATGAAATCATGCTTACCAAGATTGAAAAAGGACATGAGGATTTCGATGTGGTATGTCCTTCGGAATACATCATTGAACGTATGTTGCATAAGGGATTGCTGCTGCCTATCGATACGGTATTCGCACATTCTCCTAACTACATGAAAGGAATTTCTCCCTATATCCGCCGTCAGATAGATAAACTGGGTACAACGGAGAATCCTGCAAGCCGGTATGCAGTATGTTATATGTGGGGAACTGCCGGATTGCTGTACAATACGCAGTATGTTACTGCTCAGGATATGGAAACATGGGGTTGTCTGTGGGATAAACGCTTTGCAGGACGTATTCTGATGAAGGACGCTTATCGTGATGCTTATGGTACAGCTATGCTGTATGCACATCGCAAACAGCTTGCCGAAGGTACGGTTTCTGTTCCAGAACTGATGAACGATTATTCTCCTGCCGCCATGGATACGGTAGAAAAATACCTGAAACTGTTGAAACCGAATGTAGCGGGCTGGGAAGCCGACTTCGGAAAGGAGATGATGACCAAGGGGAAGGCGTGGATAAACATGACATGGAGCGGTGACGCACAGTGGGCTATCGAAGAAGCTGAGCTGGTAGGTGTAAATCTTGCTTATTCTATTCCGGAAGAAGGTAGTAATATCTGGTACGACGGATGGGTGATTCCCAAGTATGCCAAGAATGTAAAGGCTGCAAGTTATTTCATCAATTTCTTGTGCCGTCCCGATATTGCTTTACGAAATATGGAAGAAAATGGGTATGTCAGTGCAGTGGCTGCTCCCGAAATTATGGAGGCTTGCATCGATACAACACTGACCGAAACGGTGGATGCCAGCTATTTCTTCGGACCGGAAGGGCGTAATGTAAAGTTGCGTAATACACAATATCCCGATATCTCCATCGTAAACCGTTGTTCCATGATACGCGATTTTGGCGACAAGACGGTAAATGTACTCGAGATATGGTCACGCATCAAAGGTGATAACCTGAACAGTGGTATTGTTATTCTGATTTTCGTAGTGGTAGCTGGGCTGAGTATCTGGCAGATACGCCGGCGGGTGCTGGCATACAAGCGCCGTCGGAAACAGCATCGCAAGCGTCGCCGCAGGTGATTATCCCTAAAAGAAATAGGAAACTCCCTATTGGCAAATAGAAAGTTTCCGTTGCAGGAGGATTTTTATCCTCCTATTTTTGTATCAGGAAATCAGAAAAATATTAGAATATGAAAACCAGAAAGTTTATATTACTGTTTTGCGTGATGCTTTGTACATGTTTGTTGCCGGCACATGCTTCCTCTTTGGGCGATATTCGCGTTAACGCTCGTTTTTTGACTGACCGGATGGCTTTCGAACTGAACTTGAATCAGAGCCAGTATAACGATTTGTTTGAAATTAACTTTGATTTTCTGAGTGGGGTAGATCCTTATCTGACCGGCATGGCCTGTGCTGATGCCGCTGCGCTTGATGCGTACTACCGGTATTTGGATGAAAGAAATGACGACTTGCGCTGGGTACTTTCCAGTTCGGCCTATACACGTTTTCTTGCGATAGAATATTTCTTCCGTCCGATTTATGCCATGAATAATGTGTGTTACCTGCGTGTGTACAAGGTATATCCCAACAGAAGTTTCTTTTATTTCGGGCGTCCCGTACACTATCTTACCTATTGCGGTGCGCATAGTCGCCGGTTCTATCGGAATACAGGCTTTTACCGGACTCACTTTACCGGTCGTTATCACCACCCCGTTTATAGGGGAAATTTCCACAGTCGTCCGGAATTCAGGAAACACGACTTTATAGCTCCTCGACCGGCCAAGAATCCGGGCTACCATTTCACTCCGGTTCGTCCTTCGAAACCGGGAGCTCCGGCACATCGTCCCGAAGTACGTCCGCCTTACCGTCCCGGATCAAGCGTGCGGCCTACTCCCAAACCCGCTCCCAAACCCGAGAAACGCCCGTCGAAAGTAGACCACAAACGGCCTGCTTATACGGGGAATGCTCGTCCGTCGCATCCGGGTGTTTCAAAACCTTCGGGCAAGGTCCCGAATCGGGTAACACGCCCCTCAAACACAGAGTCTAAGGGGAGTCGGAAACCGGTGCGCCCAAGTGGAAAAGAGAATAGAAAGCCGGTTAAACAAACAAAAGAAAAATCTTTCTTGCACAACATGTAAGTAAAGCTTATTTTTGCGGCAAATATCAATAAAGATATTATGAAAAGTCGAGTACTTAAACTGATTGCCGCAGGAATCGTATTGGTTGTGCTTGTGGCAGGAACAGGACTCTTTTTGTGTAGGGGAGTCCTGTTGCGGCATGTTGCCGGGAAAAAGCTGGAAACGGTGGAGCAAAATTACGGATTACAGATTGCCTATCGTGAACTGACTATGCCTTCTCTTTCTACAATCTGCATGAAGGGGCTGACTATTGTCCCTGAAAATCGGGATACCTTGCTGAGCCTTAATAAGGTGGAAGTTGACCTTAGTCTGCTTTCTTTATTGGGAGGAAAAATTTCAGTGCGTCAGGTTGATGTGGAAGGCATGGCACTTTCTTTTGTCAAGCAGGGAGTTGTTTCGAATTATGATTTTCTGTTTCGCCGAAAGGCAGGACAAGAAGATCAGCCGGAAGTGGAAACAACCACACTGGGAGGATACGATGCACGGGTAAAGCAGACACTTCATCTGATATTTCGGATGCTGCCCGAAAACGGTGAATTACAGGACTTGAATGTGACGGCACGCCGTGATTCTTTGCAGACCTGCTTTCATATTCCTGAACTTATTCTTACGAATAGTCAGTTTGCCTCCGCCATTCAGGTAGAAGAAGGTGTGATGCAAGGAGAATGGAAGGTCAGAGGTACACTGGCACGCAGCATGCGTCTGATAGAAGGCAGCATAGCTTCTGCCAATGAAGATGAAAAAGTGATGCTTCCATATATACGCCCTCATTACAATGCAACGGTAGCATTCGATTCCATTGCTTTTAAGTTGTCGGAACTTTCTTCGGGCTCTGCTCCGCTGACGCTGGAGGGAATGGCCTCTGTCGATGGACTGGAGGTCTATCATGCGGCACTTTCTCCCGATACCATCGATTTGGACAAGGGAAAACTGGAGTATACCTGCCATGTAGGCAATGACTATTTCGAACTGGACAGTGCGTCTACCGTGATATTCAACCGCCTGAATTTTCATCCTTACCTGCGGGCTGAGAAAGACCGCAAGTGGCATTATACGGCAAGCATCCATCGTCCGGCGTTTCCGGCAGAGGACTTGTTTGCTTCGTTGCCGAAAGGTTTGTTCCGCCATGTGCAGGGCATTCGCACATCGGGTAAGCTGAGTTATGATTTGTTGCTCGACGTGAATTTCAATCATCTGGATAGTCTGAAATTTTCTTCCGACCTGCGCGGACATGGATTCCGTATCGAAAGTCTGGGAGGAAGCGAGCTTACCAAGATGAACGGTGAGTTTGAATATACCGCATACGAGAACGACCGGCCCGTAAGAACGTTTTTCATCGGTCCGTCGAATCCCAATTTCCGTCCGCTCGACCGCATTTCTCCTTTACTCCAGATGGCTATCATGCAATCGGAAGACGGCGGATTCTATTATCATCAGGGCTTTCTTCCAGGCGCCATTCAGGAAGCGTTGTCTTACGATCTGAAGGTAGGCCGCTTTGCTCGCGGGGGAAGTACCATTACCATGCAACTGGTAAAGAATGTCTTTCTGAACCGTCATAAGAACATTGCCCGCAAGCTGGAGGAGGCACTCATCGTCTGGCTGATAGAAAATCAGCATCTTACTTCGAAAGAGCGCATGTATGAAGTCTACCTGAACCTCGTAGAGTGGGGACCTTTGGTTTACGGAGCCTGCGAAGCTTCTCATTTTTATTTCGAGAAAGAGCCTTCCGACCTGACGGTGGAAGAAGCTATTTTTCTGGCTTCCATTGTACCGAAGCCCAAGCATTTCCGTTCGGTTTTCAATGAAGATGCAACTTTACGTGAAAGTCAGGAAGGATATTTTCATTTGATTGCCAGACGATTATGCGCAAAAGGATTGCTTACCGAAGAGGAGGCTGCTGCCGTACGTCCGGAAATAACCGTAAAGGGGAAGGCAAAGGATATGATTTTGTACCCTGACAGTATCTGGTAATGTATCTCGTCTTACAGGATCAGTTCGTAATCGGCTACATCGAGCCATCGTCCGAACTTCATGCCGACTTCCTTGAAGGAAGAAACTTGTCTGAATCCTAAAGACGCATGGAAGTTGCAACTGGCAGTATTTTCGCTGGTGATACAGGCTATCAGGGCATGGACACCACGGCGTCTGCACTCGTCGGTGAGCCGTTGCATGAGTTGTCTGCCGATACCTTTTCCGGTAAATGCGGGTGAAAGGTATACGGTGGTTTCCAGTGTGCGGCTGTAGGCTTCCTTTTCTTTCCACGCATGTGCATAGCAATATCCTTCTACTTTCCCGTTTTCTTCGTATACAAAGTAGGGGTATCGCATTGAAATATCGGATATACGCTGTCGCATATCTTCTTTGGTAAGGAGATTTACATCGAAAGTACTTGTACTGTGTGCGATGTATTCATTGTAGATGGCTGCAACGTCGGAAGCATCGTGTAGAGTGACCGGTCTTATCATAGTGAGTGTATTTTGATTGTCTGAACACAAATATACACAATTCATGTGAGAACTTGCGGAGTTTTGAGGGCTTTCTTGAAGAAACAAGCAGAAAGTTGCCTGATTTTTTGTACGAAAAAAAATTTTTTTTGTACAAATTTTCAGAAAATGTCAGGACGTTTTTGGAAAGACTTCGGGATAAAATAAAAGACATATCCGGATAAAGTTATCAGCCGTTCATCTCTTACTTGTCAACATGATAACTCTATCTGGATATGTCTTTCTGTATAGAATTTAAATTGTCGATATGGTATCTTTATTCGGAAATGCTGATACTTATTTTTTGTAAAGCATTTACGTCCGAAGTTCCACCGTAGAGCAGTTCATAATTGCCTTTGACCAAACGCATGGTGTTGGTATTGGTATCAAACCATTGGAAGGTTTCGTCGTTAAGCGTGAAGTTAATATTGGCGGTTTCTCCCTTGGGAATGTATACGCGCTTGAAGGCACGAAGTGTATGTGAAGGCGCTTCTTTGTCGTCCGGGCGACTCAGATATACTTGTACAACCTCTTCTCCATTTGTTTCTCCGGCATTACGGACGGGAACTGTAAGGGTTATTTCTTTCCCTTTGCTCATGGTATTATTGCTTAAAGAAGCTGTTCCATATTCAAACTTCGTATAGCTTAATCCATGTCCGAAGCAATATAGCGGCGTTTCGGTCATATAGCGGTAGGTACGTCCTTTCATCGAGTAATCCTGAAAGTCGGGAAGTTGGTCGGTATGCTTGTAGAAAGTGACAGGCAGCTTGCCCGAAGGGTTGTATTCACCCAGCAGTACATCGGCTATCGCCGTGCCGCCTGCCTGACCGGGATACCATGCCTGAAGAATAGCATCGCAGATTTTGCTTTCAGGTTCCAGACCGACGGCTGAACCGGAATAGTTGACAAAGATAATGGGTTTGCCCAGCTTCTTTAACTCACTGACCAGACGGCGTTGTATGGCTGGCAGTTCGATGGTGGTACGGTCGCCACCTTTGAAGCCTTCCGCACTGACTGGCATTTCTTCTCCTTCCAGTGAAGGCGAGATACCTCCTGCAAAGACGATAACATCAGCTGGTTTCATCTTGTCGATGGAAGCTTGCAAGTTGACGGGGACAGGACGGCCCATGTCAAAATTCAATTGAGCTGCTCGGTCTTTACTGTAGAAAATAAAGTCAATTTGAATGTTGTATGTCTTTCCTTTCTCAGCTTTCAAGGTATATAGTTTCATGTTGTTTTTCAGATATGCCCCTTTGGCTACTTCTTTTCCGTCGATGCTGAGACGAATGGCTCCTTCCGTTTCGAAATGGAAGTTTATATCTTCGGTTTTCTGGGCTGTAAAGTTCGATTCATAGCGGCCCGAGAAGTCTTGTATGTTTACTCCGGCAGCAAAAACGGTTGCTCCCAGTGTGGTAAAATGGAATGGAGTGCTTGTGTATGTAACGGTTGCTGGCTTTCCTTCCATTTTAATGTTGTTCCAGTAAGTAGATCTGAATCCGGGCTTACCATCAATGTTGCATTGTCCGAAAACACTTTCCAGACTGCTGTCGTTGGTGCGGTCACATCCCAAGTCGTAAATCAGTTGATCAGCCGGAATACGTTGTTTTAATGCTTCGTACAAGGTTGTAGTATGCGAAGGGAATCCGTTATAGTTACCCCATTGCATGATGGAATCGTTTGCATTTGGTCCGATTAAGGCTATTTTTATACCTTTTTTTAATGGCAGGATATGGTTGTGGTTTTGTAGCAGAACGATACTCTTGCGTGCAATTTCCAGTGCCAGGTCTTTGTGCTCCTTGCTGTCTACTACCGAGTAGGGGATAGAATCCCAGCATACATGTTCGTCCATTTCACCTAATTCGAAGCGGGCTGTTAACAGACGTTTGACAGAAACATTGATTTGTTCTTCATTTATCAGTCCGTCTTTGACTGCTTGGGGAAGTGATTCATAGTTGTTTCCACATTCCAGATCGGTGCCACTTAGTACGGCTCCTGCGCTGGCTGTCTGCTTGTCGGGGTGAGTTTCATGGGCACCCTTGTGCCAGAAGTCACTGATTGCACCACAGTCGGATACTACGATTCCTTTATATTTCCATTCATCGCGCAATATCTGCATCAGCAACCGGTTGCTTCCGCAGCAAGGTTCACCTTCAAAGCGGTTGTAGGCACACATTACTTCCTTGACATTTGCTTCTTCTACCAATGCTTTGAATGCAGGCAGATAAGTTTCCCATAAGTCACGCGGAGCAATGTTTTCAGCATTGAAACTGTGTCGGTTCCATTCGGGTCCAGAATGAACAGCGTAATGTTTGGCACATGCGTGTAGCTTGTCGTATTTCATGTTTGCTGGTCCCTGCAGTCCACGGACTACAGCAACTCCCATCCGGCTGGTGAGGTAGGGATCTTCTCCGTAGGTTTCCTGACCTCGTCCCCAGCGGGGATCGCGGAATATATTGATATTGGGAGTCCAGAATGTCAGTCCCTGATAGCGTTGCAGATTGC
The DNA here is from genome assembly GCA_000436795.1 of Bacteroides sp. CAG:1076. GTDB lineage: Bacteria > Bacteroidota > Bacteroidia > Bacteroidales > Bacteroidaceae > Phocaeicola. Next base: position 872 of record HF993187.1, on the reverse strand, counting down.
CCGATTGGCTGAATTTTGTGTATTTAGCTCTGGCTTCGTCAGATACAGCCGTAAAGACTTTATATATCAGATTGTCATCGAACGAAGCTGCCATTCCGATTGTCTGCGGAAATACGGTAGCGATGCCTGCCCGTCCTACTCCGTGGAGTGCCTCATTCCACCAGTCGTATGCCTTGATGCCCAGTCGTGGTATGGCAGGTGAGGCGTTTTGCATGAGTGCGGCTTTTTCTTCCAAAGTCAGTCGTCCAAGTAAGTCGGATGCTCTTTCTTCAGGAGTAAGATTGGTGTTTTGATAAGGGAACTGCTGTCCCATGAGTGGAGTTGCGAATAAGAACATACCCAACCCCATGAGTGTGTTAAGTTTTTTGTTCATGTTTTTATAGTATTAATGTGTTACTAACCCTCTTGGGACAAAGATAAAAAGAATTTTGCTATAAGGAGGGCAAAGTATCCTCTAAAAAATAGTTCCAATTTTTAGAAGGGCTGCTAAGTTAGGAGAGAGGACTGATTGGAACTGTTTTTGATAATTTGTCGGCATTGGTAAGCCGTTGTGGCATGTGAGATGGATGTACCTTCATATAAAATAAAGGAATATGTGTACTGGATATGATGAAATCGAGTGATAGTTATTTCTGTGTTTTCTATAAAAAAGGAAAACCGCTTCGACAATTCCTTGCATTTCCCGGTACTGGGCGTCAGGTTTTTGTCAAAGCGGTTTAAATACTAATTTTACGCTATGAACTATGTTAGGTCTATAGGGTAGGGATACTTGTTCTATTTTTTCAAGTAAAAGACTTTATTTCGGCAGATATTTGTTCCAGTCTGGCGTTTGTGTGATACCAAATCCGGCATTGATTTCATCGCTTGGTACA
>HF993186.1 GCA_000436795.1 Bacteroides sp. CAG:1076 | reverse complement strand
TGCGGAGAAGGAACCAGACGGGCTGCCATCGCTACTTTCTGATCTATGCTTTCATTTCCAGAAAACTGTAAATGCTTTACAAAATAGGAAGTGTCCTGCTGAGCCTGTCCTATAACAGGAAAAGCACACAATGAACACGCTACAAGAAACTGATTAATCTTATTCATACAAACGTTATTTATTTAATTCAAAAATAAGAATTAAAATTCATTTTACCTATAACTGTTATTGATTAAGCAATTAACAAAAGTGTATTTTAAGAGCAATACCAATAAGTTCATCTATGAGTTTTTCTTATTTTTTATTCAAAGGCTTTTTTAATACCAATAATCAAAGGAATATACCGTCCCTCGTTGTTGTAACTTTATTCTATATCAAGAATTAAAAATGAGGAGTTATCATCTATCAAAAACATCGAGAAAATAAATTCGAAATCCTTCATAGGAAATTTTCCTCTTCTCATCACCTTTACGCAGCTTTTCAATAAACGCCTCTTCTATCTCGTGCATATCTTACCTTTCTCTGATATAAGTTTGTTTACCGGGACCTACTCCAGTAACTACTATCCGCTTCCAATGAGGAGGAAGTACTGAAGGGAGCTGCACGATGCCATTATCTGTAATCTGCAATCCACAGAAACCATTCAGCACAGCCTGCAGTAAACCTCCTGCTCCAGTCATAAAATAAGGATTGTTACTTGTCGGAGTTTCCGAAATAACTCCAAAAGGTGCTCTCAAATTTGGTTCATAACAACGGCGGAACATTTCATAAGCTTTGCCAGCTTCTCCCATACGAGCATACTGAACACAATAAACAGAATACGACATGGCAGGACCGTCTTTCTGGTCTATACGCTCAGCGTAATATTCCAAATCTTGTTTCTGCCGCTTTTCATCTGTTATTAAACCTAATGGATAAGCCAACAAATTGGCATCGGCTTGCTTTATCATCTCTCCTTTATAAGTAGCATGTTCACGAGTTACACCATTTTCAAACTGTAAAATGCGGATATTTTCTCCAACTTTCCGCCACGCTTCAGGAACTTTCTCACCACAAACTTCAGCAGCACGACAAGCGTACTGTAAAGCAAGTGAAGCTGCACCATTTGTAAAGGCATTATCAGTCACCCCATTTGCATATTCATCGGCCCCTGTTACGTTGTGAATAGAATACGAGCCATCGGGATTATAAGAAGAACGGCTTACCCAAAAATCAGCTATCTCTTTAAGCAGCGGATAACCTTCACGTTGCAACCAATGCATGTCATGAGTTATGCAATAATAATTCCAACAGGCAATTCCTATATCAGCTGTAATATGATGTTCAAACGGTCCGGTTAAAGCAAAAGTTGGAGTTGCCTCTTCACCAGAATCATCGCTTTCCCATGGAAACATAGCTCCCCGATAACCATAAGATAGTGCTTTCTTACGAGCAGCAGGGAGGCGATCGAACCGATAATCGAGCATAGACCGGGCTATATCCTGATTCAATAAAAGCATAGGAGGATACATCCACAACTCTGTATCCCAAAAAATATGTCCATTATATCCCTGTAACGAAAGCCCCATCGGCGGTATGCTCAGCCTACTTCCAGCACGACACGAAGCATACAAATTGAATAAGGCAAAACGAACAATACGCTGTGCATTATCATCACCTTCTATACGCACATCGCTTTGCCACAGTTCATTCCACAAACGATAATGGGCCTGCATTAAAGCTTCCCGACCTTCGTGTATCGCATAAATTACCTGACGCTCCGCTTCATTAAAAGGATCAAGGAAATCACGAGAAGAGCAAACACTTCCAATCAAAGAAAAACAAAATGTTTCTCCTTCTTTAACCGAAAGTGAAAAATAAAGTTCATGAGTTGCCTCATCATATATTGGTTTTATTAGGTTACCTTCGAAAAGGAAAGAAGAAGTAGCAGCCACCCGACGATAACCCCAACGGGAAGTTGCATCCGATTCGAGCATGTACATAGGATGCCCCTCAGCCTCCATCTCTCGATAACGGACTGCAGATTTGGCATAATCATCAGGAATATCCATCGCAGAACGGACTTCGAGCATCATATTTTTACGAGCCTGAATCCTTACATGAATCAAACCAGCATATGGCAAATTACGTAATGCACATAATTCATAAGAAATATTTGCCTTGTTCAATGCAGACAAGTCGGTACGATGTATGGCACGGCGCATATCTATTATCTGATGCCAACTGGATATGTTCGACGTATCAACCGCTTCTCCATCTATTTTTACCGATAAACAGAAGGGGTTAATTCCTCTCATCACTCGACTCACCACATGAGGAGCAGCTGCATCAAAAACATGATTCAGCATAACGTGCTCTACTTTAAAAGGCTCCTTCTGGGGCAAAATACCAATACTTCCATTGGCCATCGGAGCCGGAGCATACGGCGCATGAATATCAACAGCTTCCAGCTGCCACAAACTTTCCTCGTCGGCTTTCACCACTGCAACCGACAACAATATACCCAATACCAAACATAAAGTACGTATTCTCATGCTCTAAATTTTTAATATTCCGTATATTCTTATTTGCCAAAACTTACAAAGTACTTATTCCGACTATCAGATTCTTCATTTGCATTACTTTCGGCTAATAATCATGTTTCGACAAAGATACATTTTTTTCTTCTGATTACTAAAATATCAAAACCAACTTCACTCGAAGAAAAACATTCTAAAAGATTTTTTCAATATAAAATGCCATAAACTAAAAAAGAAAATAATAGGCTTGTCAGAAAAAGTATTTTAAACCTTGTCAAACAGTTGACCGACTGACTGAAAATTCATATTTTTGCACAAATAATTGAAATTACGTAATTTAATTAAGATGAATCAAGAATTCGAGCTTATCGCCAAAACCTTCCAGGGACTGGAAGAAGTACTGGCACAAGAACTCACCGAACTGGGAGCCGGAAACATCGAAATCGGACGCCGTATGGTTTCCTTCACAGGTGACAAAGCAATGATGTATCGTGCTAACTTTTGTCTACGCACAGCTATCCGCATCCTGAAACCGATCAAGCATTTTACAGCAAAAACAGCCGATGAAGTATACGACGCTGTCAAAAGTATTGCCTGGGAAGATTACTTAGATAATATGAGCAGTTTTGCTGTCGATGCCGTAGTATTCTCGAATGATTTCCGCCATTCAAAATTTGTTGCCTACAAAGTGAAGGATGCTATAGTCGATTATTTCCGTGAAAAAACAGGCAATCGTCCGTCTGTTCGCATTAGCAATCCGGATTTGGCCATCAACATTCACGTTGCAGAAGACCGTTGTACACTTTCACTCGACAGTTCTGGAGAATCGTTACACCGCCGTGGATATCGCCAGGAACAAGTAGAAGCCCCACTGAATGAGGTATTGGCAGCAGGTATGATTCTGATGACAGGATGGAGAGGTGAATGTGACTTAATTGATCCGATGTGTGGTTCTGGAACAATTCCTATTGAAGCAGCACTGATTGCACGTAACATCGCCCCAGGTGTATTCCGCAAAGAATTTGGATTCGAAAAATGGCGAGATTTCGATCAGGATTTGTTCGACTCAATTTATAATGATGACTCGAATGAACGTGACTTTAAGCATAAGATTTACGGATATGATAATAATCCAAAAGCAAACGAAATTGCTACCCATAATGTGAAAGCAGCCGGAGTTAGCAAAGATGTTATTCTGAAAATACAGCCGTTCCAGCAGTTCGAACAGCCTAAGGAAAAGAGTATTATCATAACCAATCCACCCTATGGAGAACGAATTTCATCGGACGACTTGCTGGGATTATATCAGATGATTGGCGAACGCTTGAAACATGCCTTCTGTGGAAATGATGCCTGGATATTGAGTTATCGTGACGAGTGTTTTGATCAAATCGGTTTGAAGCCATCGGTTAAAGTTCCTTTATTCAATGGCTCTCTGGAATGTCAATTCCGTAAATATCAGATTTTCGACGGAAAATACAAGACTTTCCGCAGCGAAAACAGTGACAAAGAATTTAAGCCCAAGCGGGAAGGAAACGAAGCACGTCCACGAAAACGTGCAGAAAGAGTGGAATACAAAGGAGATAGAAAACCTGGGTTCCGGACAGAACGTAAAGAAAATGATAAGAAAAACTTCTCTCGTGAGAACCGCCCCTCACGCCCATCTACCGATGACGGACGTCCAAAGCAGGCACCGGCACCTCGTTATATGCACCGTCGCCGTCCAAATGAAGAAAATACAGAGAACGAATAACTAAAAAGATGAAACGAATTTTTCAAATTATAGCTTTATTCTGTATGATTGCAACTGGCTCATCTGCCCAGGAAAAAAAAGCTTTTACTCTTAACGATGTCATACCGGGTGGAAGCAATTACTATAATCTTGTGCCGAAAAGTCTGCCAGGCTTACAGTGGTGGGGAGATGTATGCGTACGTGCAGATATAGAAAATATCAAAAAAATAGATTCTAAAAGCGGAAAAGAAACTATAATAGTTACTTTGGAAGAAGTAAACAAGGCTTTAACAAACAGTGAAATGCCTTATAAACTTACAGGACATATTAAACCGCTTCGCACCCTGATGTATGCTTCACTTCCATGGAGTGACCGTAATGTAATTACTTTTACACAGTATGATGATTGTACTCCCGGACAGAAATACATGGTGTGGTATGATTTCGATAAAAAGAAAATTGTCAACCTATTCAAAATACAAGGAGAAGGAGCGACTAATTTTGACTTCTGTAAGGAGAATGGTTACATGGCCTATACCATCGGAAATGATTTATATGTAGCACATGAAGGAGACTTCAGCAGCATGGTTAATCCTAAAGTTGCAGAGCATCAAGAATCAGAGAAGAATGTTGTATATGGTCAGGCCGTTCATCGCAATGAGTTCGGCATCATGAAGGGGACTTTCTGGAGTCCGAAAGGTACATATCTGGCTTTCTATCGTATGGACCAAAGCATGGTAACCGATTATCCACAGGTAAATACGACAGCCCGTATTGCAGAACTTGTGCCCGACAAGTATCCAATGGCCGGCATGACAAGTCACAAAGTAACAGTCGGAATATATAATGTAAAAAATGGTAAGACTATTTATTTACAGGCCGGCGATCCTACTGACCGTTATTTTACCAACATCAGTTGGAGTCCTGACGAAAAGAGTGTATTTGTAATTGAATTGAACCGTGATCAGAACTATGCACAGCTCGTTCAGTACGATGCTGTAAGCGGAAAGAGAACTGGTATACTCTACGAAGAAAAGCATACACGCTATGTAGAGCCTCAGCACCCTCTGATATTTCTACCTTGGGATGACAGTCAATTTATTTACCAGACTCAACGTGATGGCTTCAATCATTTGTATCTTATGGATACAAAAACTAAATTGAAAGGTGAGTGGAAGACTGGTAAGGATAACGAAGACCAATATTGTGAATACTTGAAAACGACTCCACTTACAACTGGCGATTGGCTGGTTCAGGATGTTTTGGGCTTCAATACTTCACGTAAGGAAATAATCATTGCAAGTACAGAAATATCTCCTTTGCAGACTAATATATTCAGTCTGAGTGTAAAAAATGGGAAACGTACATTGATTGGCATAGCAGACGGTACTCATCAGGCCAAACTATCAGCCAGTGGAACCTATCTTATCGATTACTTTACTTCGAATGATGTTCCACGTGAAATCAGTATTCTTCCTACAACAGGGAAAAAAGGTATAACCCTCTTTACTGCAACCGATCCGTTGAAAGAAGGCTATAATTTACCTGAAATTACTATAGGAACAATTAAAGCAGCGGATGGAGAAACAGATTTGTATTATCGTTTGATAAAGCCTGTCAACTTCGATCCGAACAAAAAATATCCGGCTATCATTTACGTATACGGAGGTCCGCACGCACAGATGATACACAATACTCGTTTTTACGATGCACGTGGATGGGATCTTTACATGGCACAACAAGGTTATGTAATGCTGACCGTTGACAACCGCGGAAGTGATAATCGAGGTATCAAGTTTGAAAATTGTACGTTCCGCCATTTAGGAGTAGAGGAAATGAAAGACCAGGTAGAAGGTGCCAAGTTCCTGCAGTCACTCCCCTACGTTGATGCCGACAAGATTGGTGTTCATGGATGGAGCTTCGGAGGATTTATGACAACAAACCTGATGCTGACTTATCCGGATATCTTTAAGGTAGGAGTAGCTGGCGGTCCAGTTATTGACTGGCAGTTCTATGAAGTGATGTACGGCGAGAGATATATGGATACTCCAGAAACAAACCCTGAAGGATATAAAGGTTCTAATCTGCGGTTAAAAGCAGGAAACCTGAAAGGTCGTTTGGAAATCATTATCGGGGGAATGGATCCGACTTGTGTTCCACAGCATAGCATCAGTTTCCTGCGTGCTTGTATCGATGCAGGTACTCATCCTGACTTCTTCATCTATCCTGAAGACGGACATAACATGATGGGACGTGATCGCGTTCATTTGCATGAGCATATTACCCGTTACTTCCTTGATCATTTGAAATAAAATAAAGACAACAAATCATAACATTATAAGAATATGAAACTTTTACTGTTAGGCTCAGGCGGACGAGAACATGCACTGGCTTGGAAAATTGCCCAAAGTCCGAAAATCGAAAAGTTATACATTGCACCGGGTAATGCTGGTACACGTGAAGTTGGCGAAAATGTAGCTATAAAAGCTGATGATTTCGAAGCTATCAAACAATTCGTTTTAGCAAATGATATCAACATGGTAGTAGTAGGTCCTGAAGATCCATTGGTGAAAGGTGTCTACGATTTCTTCAAGAACGATGCAGCTTTAGCAAATATTCCAGTAATCGGTCCGTCAAAAGCAGGTGCCGTACTCGAAGGTAGTAAAGAATTTGCCAAAGGCTTCATGCAGCGTCATCATATTCCAACTGCCGGATATAAAAGCATTACTTCTGCCAATCTGGAAGAAGGTCTTGCTTTTCTCGAAACCTTACAAGCTCCTTATGTACTAAAAGCTGACGGCCTATGCGCTGGTAAAGGTGTACTGATAGTTCCGACACTGGAAGAAGCTAAAAAAGAGTTGAAAGAAATGCTGGGTGGCATGTTCGGCAACGCTTCAGCAACAGTTGTCATCGAAGAGTTTCTGAGCGGCATCGAATGTTCTGTTTTTGTGCTGACTGACGGAAAGAATTATAAGATTCTACCTGAGGCTAAAGACTACAAACGTATTGGCGAAGGAGATAAAGGCCTGAACACGGGTGGTATGGGATCGGTTTCACCTGTACCTTTTGCAGACGAAATCTGGATGAAAAAAGTAGATGAGCGCATTATTCGCCCCACTATAGAAGGTCTTGCAGCAGAAGGCATTGACTATAAAGGTTTTATTTTCTTCGGACTGATTAATGTAAAAGGTGAACCTATGGTTATCGAATACAATGTCCGCATGGGTGATCCAGAAACAGAAAGTGTCATGCTACGTATCAAGAGCGACCTTGTAGAATTGTTTGAAGGAGTAGCTGCAGGCAACCTTGATGAAAAAATACTGGAAATTGATCCACGTTCAGCTGTATGTGTTATGCTGGTATCAGGCGGATATCCGGAAGCTTATGAAAAAGGCTATCCGATGACAGGTATCGAAGATGCAAAAGCTGGAGGCAGTATTGTATTCCATGCTGGAACAGCCTTGAAAGACGGTCAGGTTGTCACTGCCGGAGGACGTGTCATCGCTGTCAGCTCGTATGGAGCCAATAAAGAAGAAGCATTAAAACAATCATTTACCAATGCTGGAAAAATTTCGTTCGAGAAGAAATATTTCCGTTCTGATATCGGCTTCGATTTATAATATATAGTTCACCACAGATTACATAGGTATACCAATAGTTCTATATTAACTAAAATAACCTGTGTAATCTGTATAGTGAATTTCCTGTAATGAAACATGCCGTAATATGATCCAGACAAAAAACAGATTCCAATATGAAGCATCAACGGGACGTATCACATTACCCGTAGTAGCTATACTGACACTATTCTTATGGACCATATCTACTCCACAACTATGGGCAAATATAGGTTCTTTATTAAGTTTCGGCCTTGCTACGTATCTGCTTGTAGAGATTGACACAAAGTTTGCACTAATACGTACCCGAACTTCACTTCCGGCATCTTTGTTTCTCTTGTTTTATGCAGCAACACCTTTCTTGCATACATGGAATATAGAACTGTTACTTCCTGTTTTTTTTATATGTATGCTATATTCATTATTTCAAAGTTATGAATCATTGCATGCTTCAACTCCCATCTTTCACGCATTTTTCTGGATGGGATTAAGTAGTTTTATTGTCCCTTGTATCGCTTGGATAGCCCCATTGCTATATATCCACATGATTAATCTTCGTTCACTCGAAGGGAAAACATTCTTTGCCGGCATTATAGGCTTTACCTTACCATACTGGTTTCTGTTTGGATACTATCTATATTCTAACCAAGCTGCAGAGTTCTACGTTATAGCCTCACGACTTATACAGTTTGACTCTATTGACTATACAACAATAGATATCAGCCGTTACGTCTTATGGGCTACAATAGTTGTACTTTGGATTATATACAGCATACCTTACCTGCAAACCGCTTACAAGGATAAAGTACAAACCCGCATTTTATTGCAAGTCATACTCTTTATGGGAATATGGATCAATATCCTTATTGCTATACAGCCCTCACACATTGATGCATTATTACCTCTATCTATTATTCCAATGGTATTTATGGGAGGACATCTGTTTCCACTAACCTTTACACGGTTTACTCGTATATTATTCATTGCAACCCTATTAATATGGCTTGTACTTTGCTTATTTAATTTATGGATACATTTCTTCAACTTCTAACCGAATGGGGTTACATTGGCATGTTCCTGTCAGCTTTTTTGGCAGGGACCATACTCCCTTTCAGTTCTGAAGCTGTCTTGCTTGCATGCGTAGGATTAGGACTTGATCCTATATGGTCCACAATTTCTACAACGGCCGGTAACGTATTAGGCGGACTAACATGTTACTGGATAGGGCATCTCGGAAAAATGAAATGGATAGAAAAATATTTTGGAGTGACTCCTCAACAGATGGAACGTGCTACCCGATTCATTCACGGAAGAGGAGCATGGATGGCATTGTTTTCTTTCCTTCCCGTTGTAGGGGATGCTATCTTAATTGTGTTGGGACTAATGCGTGCACACATCGGTATTGTCACTTTATCAATGACTATCGGGAAGTTAACTCGCTATGCCATACTGGTAGCCGCGACATTAGGAGTCATTAGTCTTTTCTGATACTATTTTTATATCAAAAAATTATGATAAAACTGGAACAAACTGCCGACGGGAGTTATACTCTTTTCGTTCCTGAACTGGATGAACATTATCATTCCATAAAAGGAGCATTGACTGAGTCGGAACATATTTTTATAAACATGGGCTTGAAACACCATCCGTCCTCCACCCCGCGAGTATTGGAAATCGGTTTTGGAACAGGCTTGAATGCCTTTTTATCCCTTCTGGAAGCTGATTCGAGCCAACGAAATATACATTATACCACAATCGAACGTTATCCAGTGTCTGACGACATTATTCATCATTTGAAATATCCAGAATTGATTTGTCCTGAACGCAGTAACGATTTTTATGCATTACATTCTGCCGAATGGAATACTGATGTAATGATTACTCCACACTTTACATTACATAAAATAATGGATGACTTCACAAAGTATGATTTTCAAGGGGAATACGACGTTATTTACTTCGATGCATTTGCTCCAGAAAAACAGCCGGAAATGTGGAGTCAAGAACTTTTTAATACACTATACAGCCGACTTTCTTCTAATGGAATTCTCACAACATACTGTGCTAAAGGTGTAATACGCCGTATGCTGCAAACAGCAGGTTTTACAGTAGAACGTCTTCCTGGCCCTCCGGGCGGTAAGCGTGAAATTTTAAGAGCTTCAAAATAAATAAAAATCCCTTTATGTTCATTACCATCTGAACCGGTTAATGCCATAAAGGGATTTTATTATATATCTATAGAAGATAATTTATCACTTCACAATATCCTTCAATTTTACACATTGGAAAGTCATATGTGCCGCACTACTTTCATAAAGAATACCTATTGTTTCCTTATCAATCATTGTAAGGCACGAATATCCCCAATTCTCTCCTTCATCCAAAAGTAGCTGATGCTCCGGACTCCAACTATTTCCTCCATCAAGACTTATTTTGATTGTAATATCCTTACGGGCGCTGGTCGTATTAGGATTAGAGAAAACCAAGATATCCTTACCCAGAACATTATCAGCAGCTTTCACACTGATAAGACTTGCCATACAAACAGGTTCTGGCAGTGCCGTACGCGATGATTCGTGTTCTTTCCATGTCATACCCAAATCAGAAGTTGTATACACAGCACGACTTCCACCACGATTATCTCTCATATTCAGCATCAGCGTTCCAGGACTCACTTCCACTACTTGTGCTTCGGTAGTATTAGTACGAGCATGATTGTGAATTGTCCATGTTTTTCCACCATCTTTGCTATACATGATTCCAGCATTAGGAATACGGTCCTTACCTATATATTGAATAGGAAAGACCAAGGTACCATCACTCATTGTTATTCCTCTACCCGGTCCTTGAAGCAAGAAGTACCATTCCGGGCGCTTCACCTGTTCAGTAATATTAATCGGTTCCGACCAAGTCTTACCATCATCTGTACTCTTTACAAGAACTAACTGAGCCGTATGATTTAAATCCATACCCTGCTGCGAGCTCCACCATGCCCGCTGATTACCCATACCATGTGTCCATGCAGCAACAATCCAAACTGTATTTGTTTTAGTATCAACTAAAATAGAAGGATCTCCCACACCGTTTTGAGCAGACGGAAGACCACCATATTCACCGAAAGCTAAAGGCAAACGCATTTTTTCCCAAGTCTTTCCACCATCAGTACTTCGACTTAGTCCCACATCCACATGCTCCTGCAAGTCAACACTGTTATTATAGCGAACATCATATACCCCCAACAGAGTCCCTTTATTTGTTGTTACTAATCCAGGTATTCGAAAAGCTGCTGCTCCATCATCTCCTGCATGACGTACTCCTACTCCCATTCGACGTACAACATCCGGTGCAGATACACATTTAACAGGTAACGACTTACCCTCAGCTTCCACGCGAGTAATCTGAGCCGTTACCTTTGTCAGTAATGAAGCATCCTGGTTCATTTCGATACTAACCCAGAAAAAATTAGTACCTGGAAATAAATTCTGATTGCCTGTCAACAACACGGTATTTCCCTCTGGGGCAGTTTCAGACTTTTTAATAGCATACGAAGGATTAGCTGACAATGTTTTACCCGGAGTATGACTGGAAATATAATCAACAGGAGCAAAACGTTTTTTCCCTCTGTCCTGAAAAGCCTCTGTTCCTCCATAATATAACTTGACAGATTTAATCTGTGATAAAGGTACATTTTTTCCAAAGGTTACTGATACATTATCTAACACTTTACTTTCTCGTGCGTCAAGACGCATGTAGAACAAAACATTATCATGCCGTTCTATCAAGACCGGCACCTGAGGTGCTTTTATATAAACAGTATCTGTAGCCTTTAATCCAGCGACAGACATAAATCCAACTAAAAGAACAAATAATTTTCTCATAGCAAATAAAAATTTATGAAACTATCCTGCAATAGTTTCTGTTAATACCAAGGTTTCAAACAATAAAAGTCAGGAGTCGAAACAGATAAAAGGATTATTATTTTAGCACTCTCCTAAAATCTGTTTTGACTCCTGGCTGAAATGCTCTTATTTATTCAGAGAACAAGCAGAAAAGCGCAGTTTATACTTAGTGTCCTGCTGTGGAACACGATAAATAGGCAATGTATCTACATCTTGCCCACAGCTGGCATTACCTACTCCCCGATGGACAGCATCCAAATGAAGCACAATATACGGACGTTTAGTCAACTCCCATGCATGTTGTCCGTCCATCAAATCTTTATCTGTATACCAAAGAGCAGAAAACGAAACATTTCCTTCGGTCTGAATATTCACACCTTTACCATCAGTATCACGTAAAGTCAACTCACGTAAGCCTTCACGATTACCCATAGACTGAGGTTTCATATAAGGAACTTCCATACCATCTACTGTTGTGGTATATCGTCCTACCATGCAACCATCTTTACGGTCATTATAATTCTCCCACGGACCATATGCATAATAATCGATATTACTTAATGTAGAATCAATATTTGCAACCAATCCGCAACGTCTCAAATCAGCAGTATGTGGACGGAAAAGGACCTCCATATCCATCACACCAGCTTGTGTAAAAGTATAAGTAATATCAGTGCTGCACAAATTTCCTTCACGAGTTGTTGTAACAATTACGTTACCCTTATCTTCAGTTACCGTACAAGTACCTTTATCCTGCAACCCATTACCAGTTTCTGTGAATCTGTCATTCTCTATCCAACGATGATTATCGTATACAAATCCTCCACCCTGACTGATAACTTGTTTCCCATTCATAATCAATGAAACCAACTGTCCATTTGTCTTATTGAACGCAGCTTCTATATTTTTATTCTTCACTGTCAGCAAATTCTCACTATCCGAAACATTCAATTTCAGTTTTTTACTATTCTGCTTTTTCAGTTCAGGCAATCCACAACGAGATAACAATTCATATTGCTGTTTTGCAACTTCATGCCCAGCACCAGCCCAACTTTCAGTATCCGTACAACATACGTATAAATCAAGCATAACTTCTTCACCTTCTTTAGCTGCCTTTTTTAAATCAATATCTTTCAACTTTAAAGTAACCAACAATGAATCATCAGGCATCACAACAGGAAGTTTCATGCTATCCGGCGTAAGACAAACACCATCCTTCACAACCTGCCAACGCAAATAGAATTTATCAAGCGAAAGAAAATCATATGTATTTTTCAACAAAACCTTTGCTTCATTCCGTTTTAAATCAACTCCTTTATCAGCAAAATGCACATATTGATATACAGCCTTTACCTCCTTCAACTTAGGCGATTCCTCACGAGTAGCAGGAATAATTCCATTCGAACAGAAATTACCTTGATGAGGACCAGGGAAATCATAGCCTGTATGTAAACGATAAATATCATTTTTTATCTCATGAGGTTCATAAATAGCCTGATCTACCCAGTCCCAAATAGCTCCACCAATAGTAGCTGAACTACTTTCAATACTTTCCCAATATTCCTTCAGATTACCGATGGCATTTCCCATGGCATGAGCATACTCACAAATAAACATCGGTTTATCCAGTGAACTTACGTAAGTATTCATCCATTTCATACCAGGATACATCTTCGAATACAAGTCACTGAAGCGATTGCCGCCATAATCTTTTCCATCACGTGTACCTTCATAGTGTATGGGGCGGTTGTCTAATTGTCTTGCAGCATCGTAACAAGCCTGGAAATTATTTCCTCCTCCAGCTTCATTTCCCAAACTCCAGAAAATAACACTTGGATGATTGCGATCTCGGAGGATCATACGGTCAATACGATCGACAAAAGCAGGAATCCAAGAAGGCATATCACTAATAGACTGATTGGCATGATCTTCCAAATCCGCCTCATCCATTGTATAAAGTCCAAAATAATCGAACATAGCATACATCTTCGCATCATTTGGATAATGAGAAGTACGAATGGTATTAATATTATTCTGCTTCATCAATGTTACATCACGCAACATTGATTCAACCGTTACAGCTCGTCCATAAACAGGATGTGTATCATGACGATTAGTTCCTTTAAAGAATACCCGTTGTCCATTAATATAGACCAATGTACCTTTTAATGCAATGTCACGGAATCCATACTTGGTAGAAAATGCCATTTCATCTTTATCCCCGTTTCGCTGAACCACATGCACAGTATATAAGTTAGGAGTTTCTGCAGTCCAAGGAAGAAGATTTTTCAGTTTAAAGGCTACCTTTGTCTGAATAACTTCTTTATTTTCCGAATAGTTCACCTGCTGCTCTGTTTCAGCAACTAATTTTCCTGCCGGGTCGAATAACTTTACAATCAAATTCTTTGCACCTTTCATTCGATCACGGTTATCGAGTGCCAAATCAACACGCATTTCACCGTTAGTATATCCTGAAGCAGCATCCAGCTTAGAAGTTATATAATGATCACGCACACTTACTAAAGGAACATTATACAAATAAACATCACGGAAAATACCACTCATACGGAACATATCCTGACATTCCAGATAAGAACCGTCACTCCAGCGAAAGACCTGAACAGCCAAGCGATTCTTACCTGTACGCAAATATTTCGTCAAGTCAAATTCAGCAACATTGTTCGATCCTTGCGTATATCCTACATATTCTCCATTCAAATAAACAAATGCAGCACTATATATTCCACTAAAATGAATAAATGTACGTTGTTTTTCCCATCCGGCAGGTAAATCGAAGAAACGTACATACGAACCGACTGGATTGATACCATAATTGGCACCACCATCATTGAACCCTTTCCGAGCATCAATATAAGGAGGTGTATTAGAGTGAGGATATTCTACATTCGCATAAATAGGACGGTCGTATCCTTGCATTTCCCAATTAGAAGGAACCGGTATAGTTTCCCAATTAGAAACATCATAGTCCTCTTTATAGAAAGATACCGGACGCTGAGAAGGTTCAGAAACAAAATGGAAGAGCCAATCTCCATTCAATAACTGAAAAGCAGAACTTTTACTATATAGCCAGGGAGTACGATAAAAATCTTTATCCGACAACATTTCTTTTTCCGTCATATAAGGAATATAAGTTGCACAACCTGGCTCTTTATGTTCTGCAAACATTGTTTCATCTTCCCAATAAACTTTAGGACGAACAGAAATATCTGAAGTCCCCTCTGCTGGCATCACAGCTTTACTGACATTTATATAAAAATATGTTTCTGGACTATTAGAAAACTTTGCTTTATCAGCCAATGTAAACTGCCCGTTTGTACGACAAAACAAAATCAATTCTGGACTATTGGAAGGAAATATCTGCAAATATTTGCCATTCTTCTTTATAATCCATAACTGAGATTCATCAGAACCATTATTTTCAGTTATTCCCAATGTTTTATCGCTTTTCGCATGAACAGCCTTATTCTCAAAAGGATTTATAAAACGAAAACTACCGGACAAATTAGTAATGCTCCATTGTTGCAGTTTATCAGTTTCACTACTATTACTTAATAACACACGCTGACTACCAGCATCATATCCCAACACTTTTCCCGGATGATTAACTGGTACAATATTGTACAATTTATTCCGAGCAAACCCAACCTGTGCATGCACTGTACCAATAGCACAGATCCATACACACACTAAACAAACAAATATATTTCTCATAAAATAAAAATTTCATTAATAATATCTTACTTTTGGAGCTTTATCTCGATTGTAATTATCGTTAACATAAACACGTACCCAATCAATATACATGGAAGGAGGATTTTGCTTACTCCATTTTTGTGAATCAACGGCTCCCGGCCATGCCTCCGGATCGACAGATAATCCCGTACTAAATATCAGATAAAATCCGGCAAGATCACTCCACGGCCAATCAATGTTGCCATTCGCCCCTTTTTTATGTTCAAAATAAGCTTTACCATTCACTCCTCCCACAATCCTGTCCGGATACCATTCCAACCAATAAATATTCCATTGACTCATATCCCCTAGGTTAATGCTAGAGGTAACACTTCCTTTACCTCCTACCACACCAGCATAATAGTGTTCTGAATGAAGAGTAAAATGAGCACGCTGATTTATTTGCTTTTTGGGATTTTCCAATAAATCAATTTCTCCATTCTTTGGCCATGGTCCTTTGTTTCCCATAAACCACAGAGCTTCATTAAACCCTTCTGCAGCTGTACGTTTAAAACGGATTTCTATTCGCATATTCTCTGTAAACTTACACCAAGTCTGTTTTCCGGAAGTTACCGAACGATAAGCCGCATGTGAAAATTTTACGTTTTTTCCGAAACCGTTATCTATTGAATCCGTTTCTTCCACTGGCCACATATGTAATACACCATTTTCCACCTTAGAGCACCTTGCATTATTCACACAAGCCGCCTTACTCATCGTTTTAGTCTTATGCTCTTGAAAACCTAAAGGAAGTCCCTTCTTTGTATACTTATCCAAAAACTCATGGGCGGTATAAAAATGCCATCCTTTCTGGGTAGGATGAGCATCACCCGGTTTAAGCTTCAATGTTTCATCCGGATGAGGGTATACTTTCGTTTCATCATCTTTATCATCAATCACAGTTACTCCCAACTCCTCCATCTCAATGACAGCAGCCGAATCGTCCGGAGTCGTTGCTTCCAGCTTTACATAACGGGCTGTCGGTACCGACGGAAGACTTACGGTCTGGGGCAACGGATTATGCATGATGTTACTGAACTCCCCATCCGATACCAATACCTTCCACTCCTTTCCG
>HF993185.1:20837-35228 GCA_000436795.1 Bacteroides sp. CAG:1076 | reverse complement strand
TCGTTTTTGTTAAGCGGCACGTCTGGTTTTTCCGGATTTATGAATTATTGATTACAATGTAATCTGTGGTGCTTTTTTTGACACACAGCTTAAATTTTTTATTTGCTTGTAAATTACATTTTCATTTGCTTTTCCGGTGTGCTGATTGATCAGTGCTGTTATCGTGTCATGGTTTCCCAAGGTTTCAAATGGTTTTCTTCCATTGTCAGGAAACTCTTTACGAATATTCTTTTTAGTTTTTTAATCATCTCTAGTTGTCTTGTTTTTATGTTTTGCAACACAAAATTACAGGTTTTAGAGATATGTTGTTATGTTGTAAAGCAGAAAAATATAATCTTCCTATTTAATTCTTGATGTAAATCAATTTAGATTTATATACACCTTTAAGAAATGTTTGAAAATTCAGTTAGAACTTCAGTCGAAGAAATTCACTTTCAAAGTTAGGAGTGAATATACCTTTCCCTAAATTATTTTTGATTTCAGCCAAAGACCAAAATTGGCCTCCATCTAATTCTTCACTTGGTAAAATTTCTCCATCATAAGTTGTACGGTGACTGAATACCAGTTCCTTTTCTCTATCTGATTCGAATACATAATGAGTCAGTAACTCTGCTGTAAAATCGGTGATGCCAAGCTCTTCTCTTGCTTCACGTTTTAAAGCTATTTCTATACTTTCGCCCAAGTCGACATGTCCTCCTACCGAGGTGTCCCATTTTCCTGGTTGAATATCTTTCCATGCCGGTCGTTTCTGTAAGTATAATTCTCCTTTCGAATTGAAAACATGCAGGTGTACTACCGGATGAAGTAGCTTACTGCCGCTGTGACATTCTTTCCGGGTAGCAGCTCCGGTTATATTACCTTCTTCGTCCACGATGGGAAACATTTCTTCATTATTGTCGAGCATAGTTTGTTGGATTAAATTAGACGTTGCAAAGATACGGAATTTTGTCGAAAAAGAGCCATGAGAGATATCAAACGCTTGGACGACAAAGGGCCATCATGCTCTGATAAACTTATCTATCACTAAATGCTTGTTGAAAGATGAATGTATGATTCATCCGATAAGAATGGGCAAGATATGAAAATACCCTGCTACAACTGCATGAATATATTTGTTTATATATATCAGTAAGTGTGTAGCAGGGTACTCTCTTATAGTTTGAAATACAATTTATTCCTCTTTCATCTTTTCATCAATAGCTTCTATCTTTTTCAGGACAAGCTCCATTTCACCTTTCAGGCGTTCTATCTTACGAGTGATTTCGGTAACCAAAGTATTACCCTTTTTAGAAGCAGACGACAAGAAACCTAAATTATTTTCGTAGGTTTGGATATCATTTTTCAGGCCTTCGTATGTACGGACAAGCTTTTCACGGTCACGATATAAGTTATCACCCTTGCTCAGTCCCGATTTGAAATTGCTGAGTTTCTTTTCGGAAACCGAAATATTCAGTCGGTCGAACAACTTGTCTATCAAGCCATGAAATTCGTTATACAAACGATCTTTTTCTTTAAATGGGACATGGCCTATACTATTCCATTCCTTCATTAAGGAGCGAACTTGTTCAGAGGTAGCATCATCTGTAGCACCAGAAGCATTCAGTACAGCCAGTTGCTTGATGATTTCCTCTTTCTTTGCCATATTTTCCTGTTCGACAGAACGCTGCGAAGAAGTTGCTTTGTTCTTTTGAGCAAAGAAATAGTCGCATGCCCCGATGAAACGTTTCCATACTGCATCGGAATGCTTTTTGGCAACCGGTCCAATGGTTTTCCATTCTTTTTGCAGTTTGGTCAGTATTTCTGCAGTTCCTTTCCAGTCGGTACTATCTTTCAAGGCTTCAGCCTTTTCGCACAATGCTTTTTTCTTTTCAAGATTTTCGGCCATGCTTTCCTTTACCGATTTGAAGAAGGCTGCTTTACGTTTAAAGAATTCATCACATGCTGCACGGAAACGCTCGAAAATCTTTACATTCATTTTCTGCGGAGCATATCCGATAGTCTTCCATTTAGCCTGTAAGGCAAGAATTTCTTGCGTTTTATCCTCCCAGTCGGCGAAAGTCTTGAATGTATCATATTCCATTGATTCCACAATTTCGCAGATGACAGTCTTTTGGTCAAGGTTATTTTGCTCCTTTTCCTTCAGTGCTTCGAAGTGTTGCTGATGACGGCGGTTTACGACCGAAGAAGCAGCTTTAAAGCGTGCCCAGATACTTTCACGAAGTTCTTTTGCAACAGGACCGATACTACGGAACTCCTGATGCAGTTTCTGTAATTGATGGAAAGCAGATACGACATCCGGTTCTTCAGCCAGCTTTTCAGCAGCTTCGCACAAATAAGTTTTCTGTTCCAGATTCTTTTTAAAATCATATTCACGGAATTCATTGTTCAGCTTTACCATATCGTAAAACTTCTCCGTATAGAGCTGGTAAGTTTTCCACAACTCATTGACTTTACCTACAGGAACCTGTTTGATGTCATTCCATTGTTGTTGAAGCTGTTTGAATTCATTATAGATTTTCCCTGTATCTTCTGTATTGTCGATCAGAGATTTCATCTTATCGAGTATATCCAGTTTCTTTTTCAGGTTTTCTTCTTTTTCCTGTTCGAGTTCCGCTGCCATAACGCTACGTTTCTCTTTGATGGAACTCATTATTTCCTTAAACTTTGCTTCCAGCGGGTTAGGGGTGGGAGTAAAATCATCTGGGTTTCCGCCTTGCTCAATAAAGTTTTTGCGTGCTGTATCTTGCTCGGTTTTATGCAATTTGTAAAACGTTTGTTTCAGGTAGTCTATTTCTTGTTTGTCTGCCTCGCAGGCATTGTTGTTGATTTCTGTCAAACGCTCTATCACTTCTTCCTGGGTCTGTTTGGGAGGATACTGCGTTTTTCCATCATTTTCAACAGTAGGAACCGAAGTCTCGGGAGTATTTTCTTCCGGAATTTCAGTTAATGGGCGGGTTGTTTCATTTACTTCCATCGTATTTAGATTTTTAAGAATTATGTCGGCTTATCTTAGTCCGTAGTTACAAATTAAAAGAATAAAATCTGATTTTTACTATATTTTTCTAAATTTTTTTTGCAATAGAGAAGAATTTTATGGATTTCTTAGAAGAATAGAATACATGGAGACTACAAAAGAATAAAAATGTGCGAGCCTCCATATATATAAATCTATAAACGTTTCTTTAGGAGAGTAATACGGTAATTCCCATATACATCATCATACCGATAATATCGTTGGTAATCGATATAAACGGTCCGGTGGCAATAGCGGGGTCCACTTTCAGTTTTTCCAATGTCATGGGAACAAGTGTTCCGAAGATAGAAGCAAACATGACTACGGCAAACAGGCTGATGGATACCGAATAGCTGACTGTGGCGGTTGCTCCGAAACGAATGAAGTTATAAATATATACCAACATTGAAATGATAGTTGCATTGATAAGGGCAACTACCGATTCTTTTACTACCTGCTGAAAAGTATTTTTTGAATCGAGAGAGCTGTTTGCAAGTCCCTGTACGACAAGTGCCGATGACTGTGTACCTACGTTTCCTCCCGTACCACCGATCAGCGGGATGTACAGGGCCATTTCGGGATGTGCGGCAAAGGTCGAGTCGAAGTTGCCCAAGATCATGGAGTTGCCGATACCTCCCAGCATCCCGATGAGCAGCCAGGGCAGGCGTGCCGTTGTCTGGCGGAACACGTTGTCGTGCGATTCTACGTCCTGCGACAAACCGGATGCCAACTGGTAATCTCGTTCGGCCTGTTCGCGAACCTCATCCATCACGTCGTCTACCGTGATACGTCCCACCAGTCGACCGATGCTGTCGACTACCGGCACCGCTACAAGGTCGTACTTTTCGATGACCTGCACCACCTCGTCCAGCGGCGTATCTACATGCACCGAAATCGGATCCTTCTTCATCACGTGCTTTACTTTCGAGACCGATGGACTGGTAATCATTTTTTTCAGCGGAAATACGCCTCGCAGACGTTCGTCATCGTCTACCACATATACGTAGTAAATCTCGTCCATATCCTCCGCCTGTATTCTCATTTCGCGCAGACATTCCGGCATACTCCAGTTCTCGTTTACGATAACCATCTCCGTACCCATCAAACCACCGGCAGTATCTTCGTCGTACTTCAGCAAGTCGACGATATCACCCGCCTGTTCGATGTCTTCGATGTGCGAAAGAATTTCTTCCTGCTTGTCCTCGTCCATGTCACGGATAATGTCTACCGCATCATCCGAGTCCATGTAGTCGACAAAGCGTTTGGCGATGGTTTCCGACGGCAGGACCTCGAGGAACTTCTTACGGGCATCCTCGTCCATTTCAATCAATACATCGGCTGCCTTTTCATTGTCGAGAAGCAAGTAGATGGAACGCGCCTCTTCTGCATCCAGCTCGTTGCACAATTCGGCAATATCGGCAGGATGCAATCCTTGCAGAAGTTCTTTCAGTTCATCCGATTTCTTTTCCTCGATGAGTTCTGATACTTTTTTGATTTCTTCGTTTTCCATACCTTACTCGGTTGCGAGTGCCTGTTCCACCCGGTTGGTCAATTCTATGAAGTCTGCTACCGACAGCTGTTCCGGACGCTTGTTGAATATCGGATCAGCACTAAGCGGATTACCCTTTTCCAAAATCGGAGAAATGGAGTTGCGCAATGTCTTGCGGCGCTGGTTGAAAGTCGTCTTCACGATTTGCTTGAACAACTTCTCATTGCATCCCAGTTCCGTCGTTTCATTTCGCGTCATTCGTATCACAGCACTTTTTACCTTGGGAGGCGGATTGAATACGTGCTCATGTACTGTAAACAGATATTCCACCTTATACCACGCCTGAATCAGTACACTCAGAATGCCATACGTCTTGCTCCCCGGACCGGCAGCGATACGTTCTGCCACTTCCTTCTGTATCATTCCCGTACAGCAGGGTATCAAATCTTTGTAATCGAGCATTTTGAAAAATATCTGGCTGGAAATGTTATATGGATAATTCCCGGTAAGGACGAAAGGTTGTCCGTCGAACAATGCCGATAAGTCCATTTTCAAGAAATCCTGTTCGATGATATTATCTCCCAGTTCCGCGAAATTTTCCCGTAAGTAGGCAACCGATTCAAAGTCCAGTTCCACCACTTTCACCGGCCTTCCCTTGGGAATAAGAAACTGCGTCAATACTCCCATACCCGGTCCTACTTCCAGTATAGGCAGGTCGGGGCAGGTATCCACTGTATCGGCTATGTCTTTTGCTACTTGAAGGTCTTTCAGAAAGTGCTGTCCTAAAAACTTTTTCGGTTTAACTAATTTCATTCGCGTATGTATTTTCTCGATATAAATAAAGATTTATTCCGGCAAGATATTATCTTTGCATCGTGCAAATTTAAGCATTAATCTTTAATAAACGATTAGGTTTTGGAACGAACTGATATAAAAAAGCTCATAAATAAGGTCTTTCAGGTAGCTTTGCCTTTGGTTCTGGGGGCAGTTATTTTATTGTGGACTTACCATGGATTCGACTTTCGGCGCGTGTATGAGGTTATGGACGGAGGAATGAATTATGGGTGGATGCTTTTTTCGCTTGTTTTTGGCGTTTTCGGACATTTATTCCGCGGATGGAGGTGGAACCTGGCGCTGGCTCCACTGGAAGAACATCCCAAGTTGTCGAACAGTGTATATGCCATATTCATAGCCTATGCAGCCAATCTGGTTCTTCCGCGCGTTGGAGAAGTGTCACGCTGCGGTGTACTGGCAAAATACGATAATGTTTCTTTTTCCAAATCGCTGGGAACTGTCGTTTCCGAGAGGCTGGTCGATTCTGTTTGTGTATTGCTCATTACGACCGGAACTCTGCTGTTGCAGTCGGGAGTCTTTGCCCGCTTTTTTCGTATAACAGGTACCGACGGAACTTTTTTTCTGCATCTGTTCTCGTCGACAAACTTTTATATTACTCTTGTCTGCATGGTTGCTGCGCTGATATTGCTGGCTTGGCTGGTACGCAATCTTGCCATTTTTGCAAAAGTACGGGGCATGCTGAAAAATGTCTGGCTGGGCTGCTTGTCCATCCGTAACGTAAAGCATCCGCTTTTGTACATACTTTACACCATAGCTATCTGGGTATGCTACTTCCTTCACTTCTATTTGACGTTTTATTGTTTCGACTTTTCAGCCGGACTGGGCTGGGTTGCCGGAATGGTATTGTTCGTGGTGGGAAGTATTGCCGTCATAGTTCCCACTCCGAACGGAGCCGGACCATGGCATTTTGCCGTCATCACCATGATGATGATGTATGGCGTAAGTAAGGAAGATGCAGGAATATTTGCGCTTTTGGTACATGGTATTCAAACCTTTTTATTAATTTTGTTAGGAATATATGGACTGGTGGCTCTGCCGCTTACAAATAAAAATAAAACTAAAACCTATGAGTGAAATTCTTTCTCTGGCTCCACAGAATGTGTGGAAGCATTTTTATTCGTTGACTCAAGTGCCTCGTCCGTCAGGACATTTGGCTAAAGTTCAGTCGTTCTTACTGGAGTTTGGTAAGAATGTAGGTGTTGAAGCTTTTCAGGATGAGGCCGGAAACATTATTTATCGCAAGCCTGCCACTCCGGGTATGGAGAATCGTAAAACCGTAATCTTGCAGGCGCATATGGACATGGTGCCGCAAAAGAACAAAGATACACAGCATGATTTCGAAAAAGATCCTATTCAGGCTTATGTAGACGGTGAATGGGTGAAAGCAAAAGGCACTACACTGGGTTCCGATGATGGTATGGGTGTGGCTGCTATTATGGCTGTTATGGAAGATAAGACCCTGAAACACGGTCCGCTGGTTGCTCTGATTACTGCCGATGAAGAAACAGGCATGTATGGAGCTTTCGGCTTGAAGCCGGGAACTATTGAAGGCGATATTTTGCTGAACCTCGACTCGGAAGAAGAAGGTGAACTGTATATCGGCTGTGCCGGCGGTGAAGACTTGACAGCTACGCTGGAATATAAGGAAGAAGAAACCGATCCGGAAGATGTAGCCCTGAAAGTTACTTTGAAAGGTCTTCGTGGTGGTCATTCCGGTATACAGATAGGCTGGGGACATGCCAATGCAAATAAACTCATGGCACGCTTCCTGAATCAGGTTATTGCTTACGATGAGGCTTGTCTGGTATCGTGGGAAGGCGGTAACATGCGCAACGCCATTCCTCGTGAATGTGAAGTTGTAATTACTGTTCCCGAAACAGAAGTAGACGATGTGCTGGCATTCGTAGGCGAGTGCGAACAGGTATGGCGCGATGAATTTGCAACAATCGAAGACGGTCTGAGCTTCAAGGCTGAACGTGTGGAACTGCCGAAGTACATGGTTCCTGAAGAAATCCGCGATAATCTGGTAGATGCTATCTATGCATGTCCTAACGGAGTAGAACGTTTCATCCCGACTATTCCTGATACAGTAGAAACTTCTTCAAACCTTGCTATCGTCGAAATAGCCAATGGTAAAGCTGCCGTTAAGGTATTAACCCGTAGTTCTCGTGAGTCGATGAAGGATTACCGCAATACGGCTATCGAAAGCTGTTTCTCTATGGCGGGTATGCACGTAGAACGCTCGGGCAGTTATTCGGGCTGGGAACCGAATGTAAATTCTCCTATTCTGCACGCCATGAAAGAATCGTACAAGGCTCAGTTTGGTGAACTGCCGGAGGTGAAGGTCATTCATGCCGGACTGGAGTGTGGTATTATCGGAGCTGTTGTTCCGGGACTCGATATGATTTCGTTCGGTCCTACCTTGCAGTGTCCGCATACTCCGGAGGAACGTTGCAACATTCCTTCAGTAGCCAAGTTCTACGACTTCCTGACTGCTACACTGGCAAATACTCCTGAAAAGTAATTCTTGAGATATGCAGAGCCTGTCCCGCTGATTGATGTTCATCGTCGGGGCAGGCTCTTTTTTTGTCTTCGTCCTGCTTGTAACAGAAACGTGCTTTTCTTTTAATTCTTATTTCCGCAAATACCTTTTCAAGCCCCTGCAAAACCGTTTTGTTTTTTGTACAAAAAATAAAAACGTTTGTACAAATTTTCAGAAAACGTCGGGACGTTTTTCCGCATTTGTCGGCATGTCTTTTAAAAACGTCACCAGCGTTCGATGGGTTACATACGGTTCTTCTGACTCTCTCAATAGTGTAGAATAAATGTCTTTGCAGATAAAATAATTTCATTACATTTGTAAACCTGTCAACTATTTGGCGGGGATATGCGTTGTTATCTGTAGTCGCAGGTAAATAATATCATTAGGTAAATTCAGAAAATATGCAGACAATACTGATTGTAGAAGACGAAAAGCGAGTGGCCGACCTGCTGAAAGCCGGACTGGAAGAAAATGGTTACCAGACAATGGTGGCATACGACGGGGCTATGGGGCTGCGTCTTTTTCAGGCTTATTCTTTTCAGTTGGTTATTTCGGACATTATCTTGCCGAAGATGGACGGATTCGAGCTTTGCAAGGAGATTCGCCGCCTGAACGAAAAGGTGCCTATTCTGATGCTGACCGCTTTGGGGTCTACCGATGATAAGCTGGATGGTTTCGATGCGGGAGCAGATGACTATATGACAAAGCCGTTCGACTTCCGGGAACTGACGGCACGTGTAAGGGTACTGCTGAAACGAAATAAGGAAGTCGTAGCCGATACGCCTGAACAGATTGAGTATGCCGACTTGACAATCAATCGGAACCTCAGGGAAGTGAAACGACAGGGGAAAGCGATAAAGCTGTCGCCGAAAGAATACAACCTGTTGCTGTATATGGTTGAAAACGCAGAGAAAGTAATCAGTCGCGTAGAGATTGCCGAAAAAGTATGGAATACGCATTTCGATACCGGAACGAATTTCATCGATGTGTATATCAATTACCTGCGAAAGAAGATCGACAAGGAGTTTGATGTCAAGCTCATTCATACGAAACCCGGTATCGGTTTCATTTTAACGGATAAGTTATGAAAATAAAGACGAAACTGACTTTACAGAATACGTGCGTTACGGCAGCCGTTTTTCTGCTGTGCATGGTGTTGATTTATCTGGTAAGCGAACATACACGCAGCAAGACGTTTTTCCATGACCTGAAGAGTGAGGCTATTACAAAGGCACATTTGTTTCTTCAGAATCAGGTCGATGCGCAGACCATGCAGTCTATTTATCTGAACA
Source organism: Bacteroides sp. CAG:1076 (assembly GCA_000436795.1). Classification (GTDB taxonomy): domain Bacteria; phylum Bacteroidota; class Bacteroidia; order Bacteroidales; family Bacteroidaceae; genus Phocaeicola. Next base: position 26,037 of record HF993185.1, on the reverse strand, counting down.
ACAAGAAGTTTATCAACGAGGTGGAAGTGGCTGTCTATTCGGCCGACTTCCAGATGCTTTATCATGATGCGGTACAGAACGATATTATCAAGGAAGACCGTGCCATGATAGACCGTATTCTGAAGGAAAAAGATATGGAGTTCTATATTGGCAAGTATCAGGCTGTGGGAATACGTTATTCGTTCGGAGGAAAAGACTACATTGTAACGGCTGCTGCTTACGACGGGTATGGCTACGATAATTTGCTGGAGTTGCAGAAAACCTTAATTGTCTTATTCGTCGTCGGATTGTCGTTATTGTTTGCAGCAGGGTATTTTCTTGCCCGTGCGTCGCTGAAACCGATTCGGGATATTGTGAAAGAAGCAGAAACCATTACGGCATTGCATATTAACCGGCGGCTTCCTGTGAAAAACGAAAAAGACGAACTGGGAGAACTGAGTACGGCTTTCAATGCTTTACTGGAACGGTTGGAGGTATCGTTCAACTCGCAGAAGATGTTTGTCAGCAATGTGTCGCACGAACTGCGTACGCCGCTGGCAGCCCTGATAGCAGAGCTGGATTTGTCGTTGCAGAAGGAACGGAGCGGGGAGCAGTACAGGCAGGCAATGCAGAACGTGTTGCTCGATGCTCGCAGAATGACGAAGCTGATAGACGGCTTGTTGAATCTGGCGAAAGCCGACTATCAGAAGGAGCATATCAAGATGCAGGAAATCCGGCTGGACGAATTGTTGCTGGACGCTCGGGAGTTTATTTTGCGTGCTCATCCGGATTATCATATCGATTTGCTGTTCGAACAGGAGGAGGCGGAGGATGACCGTCTGATTACGGTGAAAGGGAATCTGTATCTGCTGAATATTGCTTTCTCGAACCTGATTGAAAATAACTGTAAGTATTCTGCCGACAAGTCTTCGTTTATCCAGATTTCTTATTGGGACAAGTGGACCATCGTACGTTTGTCGGATGCGGGTATCGGAATGTCGGAAGCCGACAAGCAGCATCTGTTTACCTTGTTCTATAGAGGGGAACAGGAGAAGATGGCGGAAGGACATGGTATCGGCATGACGCTGTCGCAGAAGATTATTCATCTGCATCAGGGAAATATCAGTGTACATTCGGAGCAGGGCAAGGGAACGACTTTCGTCATTGAACTTCCGCATTTATAGGTCTTTTCGGCCTTGGGTACGGCTATAGATAGAGTGGCATTAGAAAACTTATAGAAAAATTCTAATAGTTTTCTAATGCCACTCTAATTGTTTTCTAACTGTCTTGTTGCTGTGTCTTCTCTACTTTTGCAGCGTGAAAAAGATACATAGTAGTAACTTGTAAACGAAGTATGACAATGTGGAAGAACAAGAAGAGTAAGACACAGTTCGCTTTTAATGCCGAGAAGGTATTTTTGGCGGCAGCTCAGCCACTTGGCTCTGTATTCAGTTATTTTCAAACTACTCCGATGGGAATAAGCGCTGAGGAGGTTGAAGAAAGACAGTCGCTTTATGGCAAAAATGAGGTGGAACATGAGAAGAAGAAAAATCCGGTTTCTACTTTTATCAAGACGTTTATTAATCCGTTTATCGGTGTGCTGACTCTTTTGGTCATTATATCGTTTGTGCTGGATGTTTTGCTTGCCGATCCGGGGGAACAGGACTGGACGGCTATCATCATCATTTCCGTGATGGTGGTGTGCAGTGCTATTCTCCGTTTTCGTCAGGAGTGGAAGGCAAATATGTCGAGTGAAGCGTTGCTGAAGATGGTGACCAATACGTGTTACGTGAAGCGTGCCGGAAGTCACGACGAAGAAATCAGCATTGCCGAACTGGTTCCCGGAGATATTGTGATGATAGCTGCCGGTGACATGATTCCGGCGGATATCCGTATCGTTGAGGCAAAGGATTTGTTTGTCAGCCAGTCTTCGCTTACCGGAGAGTCGGATCCCATAGAAAAGTGTCCGGTGCCGAAAGGTGATAAGTATAGCAAGGGCAGTGTGGTAGAGCTGGACAACATTTGCTTTATGGGTTCGAATGTGGTAAGCGGTTCGGCTGCTGGAATTGTTTTTGCTACGGGAAACAATACGTATCTGGGAACGATTGCCAAAGGGATTATCGGACACCGGGCGGCAACGGCTTTCGACAAGGGCATCAGTAAGGTGAGTTTCCTGCTGATCCGTTTCATGCTGGTCATGATTCCCTTTGTTTTTCTGGTAAACGGACTGACAAAAGGCGACTGGCTGGAGGCTTTTATCTTTGCGGTATCGGTAGCTGTCGGACTGACTCCGGAGATGCTTCCGATGATTGTGACAGCCAATTTGTCGAAAGGGGCGGTGGCTATGTCGAAGAAAAAAACGATAGTGAAGGATTTGAATGCGATTCAGAATTTCGGTGCCATGAATATTCTGTGTACCGACAAGACGGGTACGCTGACATGCGATCAGATTGTATTGGAAAAATACATCAACGCCGATGGCTCAAGCGATAACGACAAGCGCATTCTGCGCCACGCGTACTTTAACAGTTTCTTTCAGACGGGTTTGAAGAATCTGATGGACAAGGCCATTCTTTCGCATGTAAAGGAGCTTGATCTGGAACACTTGAAGGATAATTACAAGAAAGTCGATGAAATTCCGTTCGATTTTACTCGCCGGCGTATGTCGGTTGTGGTGGAAGATAAACAGGGAAAACGGCAGATTATCACCAAGGGAGCGGTAGAGGAAATGCTCGAAATTTGTTCGTATGCTGAATTTGAAGGGAAGGTGCAGCCTTTTATGCCCGAACTTAAACAGAAGGCAAAGGAAATCAGTGAGCAGATGAACAAGCAGGGAATGCGGGTCATCGCCGTAGCTCAGAAGAGTTATTTGGACAAGGAATGTAATTTCTGTGTGAAGGATGAGAACGAAATGGTGCTTATCGGGTATCTGGCGTTTCTCGATCCTCCTAAGCAGTCGGCGGCAAGTGCCATCCGGCAGTTGCACGAGCATGGCATTGAGGTAAAAATCTTGTCGGGAGACAACGATGCCGTGGTACGTACTATCGCCCGTCAGGTGGGCATTGAAACGGGAAATGCGCTTACCGGACCGGAACTGGCTGCAATGAGTGACGAAGAACAGCATAAGGCTGTCCGTGAAACGACGGTTTTCTCTAAGCTGACTCCAATTCAGAAGACGCAGATTATCTCCATCTTGCAGGATCAGCAGAATACGGTTGGCTTTTTAGGCGACGGCATTAATGATGCATCGGCGTTGCGTCAGTCGGATATTGGTATCTCTGTCGATTCGGCTGTAGATATTGCAAAAGAGAGTGCGGACATTATTCTACTGGAAAAGGATTTGATGGTGCTGGAAGATGGTGTACTGGAAGGCCGCAAGACGTTTGGAAATATCACGAAGTATATCAAGATGACGGCAAGCTCCAATTTCGGAAATATGTTCAGTGTTATGGCTGCCAGTGCTTTCTTGCCCTTCCTGCCCATGTTGCCTATTCACTTACTTATACAGAATCTGTTGTATGATATTTCGCAGACTACTATTCCGTTCGACCGTATGGATGCCGAGTATCTGCGCAAGCCGCGTAAGTGGGATGCATCCGATTTGAGCCGGTTCATGATCTTTATCGGTCCGATCAGTTCGGTTTTCGATATTGTGACGTATCTGGTGATGTGGTATGTCTTTGGTTGTCATTCACTGGAACACCAGACACTCTTCCAATCGGGATGGTTCATCGAAGGACTGCTTTCGCAAACCTTGATTGTACACATGATTCGTACACGGAAAATTCCGTTCATACAGAGCTGTGCATCCTGGCAGGTTACCGGTCTGACTTTCCTGATTATGGCTATTGGCATCATCATTCCGTTTACGCCTTTTGGAAGTTCCATCGGTCTGGAGCCTTTGCCGTTGAGTTATTTCCCATGGCTTATTGGCATCTTGCTTTCTTATTGTATACTGACTCAGCTTGTAAAAAACTGGTATATCAAACGATTTATAAAATGGTTATAAACAATGATGCAGAAGATAATGGTTGTATGTGTCATCGTTGCGGTGGTTACTTTGTGTAACCATCGCATTATGGCACAGGATGTTGGCTTGTCTTATTTGTCGGAGTTGCAGACTGATTTTCGGACGAAGGTTAAATGGGTGAATCTGTTACGTGCAGATGTATCTGTAGCTCTAAATAAAAATATTGGAGTGGAAGCTGCTTCAATCAGTGTGGCAGGAACCAGTGAAACTCCGTTGCTTAACGACTGGCAGGGATTTTCGAGTGTCGAGGCGGAAAATATTCCTTTGGCGTTGGCTGTACTGGGGGTAAGATGGCAGGCAGGAAAATCGGCAGTCTTTGTAGGAATACGTAATCTGAATGAAGATTACTTTACTTCTTCCTGTATTTCTTTGTTTACCAATAGTTCCTGCGGTATTTTTCCTACTCTGTCGGCTGATTATCCGATAGCGAACTATCCGGTAGCTTCGGTTGGAGTAGATTATAAATGGCAGGGGGAATATTGGGGAGTTGAAGCTTCTGTTTACAATGGAACCGGTTACAGAATGTTTGCAGGGCGTGAGAATGTGTTTCGTTTCTGTCCCGGAAGTGATGGGATATTAGGTATATCAACAGTTAATTATCAGAATAATGGTAGCGGTTATTATATGGGGTTTGCTTTACGTAACGGGTTGTCTGCTTGTTATGCGGAAGGAACAGAAGAAACGGAAGAAAAGAAAGGGTGGAATGCGGTAGTGTGGGGCTATGCGGAACAGAAGGTGTTTGACCATTGGCATCTGTTGGTTCAGTATTCTGTTAACCCTACGGCAAAAACAGGCTGCCGGAGTTATGCAGGCGGGGGACTGGTTGCACATTACGGAAGGCTGGAAGCCGGTATGTTTGCCGACTATGCAGATTATACCACAGGGCACGAATGGGCCAGTGAGCTGACATGTAAAATGTGTTGCTTGAAGAACATGTATATACAGCCGGCCTTGCATCTGATAAAAAACAGCCGTATGTTTGCTTGGGCAGGATTATTCAGATTCGGATATGAGATATAAAGATTACAGACAATCTATTTGGCAAGTTTCAGGAAGTTCTCTATATCTTGCTGAATCTTTTTGTAAAGAGGAGATGACTGGTAATGGGGATTTTTACGGATTACCACTTCTACATCAATCTGGCTCCGCTGATAGGCTGTAAGTTCATTATGAAGCTGTACATCGTGTAGG